>JAKAPV010000298.1 GCA_021806845.1 Bacillota bacterium
TCGATATACCTGGCTGCGGCTGCTCCCCGGTGTTCCCGGATCTCGAACCGAACGGCGAGAACCTCCTGGCCGCCGCGTTCTACCCGCACGCTCCACATCCCTCCGGGCCGCTCCCCCGCGGACGTGATCGTCCAAGGCGCCAGCATCACCGCCGTTTTCTCGGCGAGCCACCGCCTGCGCGCGGTAGAGGCGAGCAGGCCGATCGAGAACATCTCGCCGATGCCCGCGCGCTGCTCCGTTGGCCGCGGATCCAGGCAGGAGCCGCCGACCCGCAGCCAGTGTCGCACTCATCTGACTCCCCCCCTGCATACCAATAGCAGAAGGCATGGCGGCATGGGTCCGACGCCGGAATCCGAACTCGTGGACCCGCCGAAAGGGCAGTCGGTCTGGGAGGGGAGTTCATGTTCTATCAGGATCTGAACGCGCGCGGGTGGGAACCGGAGGGAGGAGCCAGACGGAAAGCCGTCGCGCCCGGCATTTCACTCTGGCTGGTGGATTCCAGTGGGAATATGCCGCTGACAAGCGAAACGCAGACGCTCCTCGTCCTGAGCGGGGAGGGCCGGCTGCTTGTCGACGAGCTTGCTTTTCTTGCCAGTCCCGGGATCGCCGTCGTCCTGGACCGCGGCAGCCGTCTCGCCGCGATCGCGTCGTCCGCGACCCCTCTCGTGTTCCTGCTGATCGACCACGTCCCGAAGCGCGGAATACCGATGCCGGATGTGCCGGGCCTGGGCGAACCGGCCAGCGCACCAGCGCACGCTCCGCATGCAGACGAGACTCCTGCGCCTGGGCCCGCTGAGGGGTCACGGGCAGGCGCGCTGGCCGACACTCCACGCCGCGTCGCCATGCCGGCCCTCGGTGCACAGCATGCTGCGCATCCTGCGGCGCCGAGCGATGCTGCGGCAGTGGAGCCCATTCCTCCCGCGCGCCCCGCATTCCGCTCCGAAGTGCCGCCAGCGGGACCCGAGTCCCGCGCCGACGCATCGGCGCTCGCGAGATACCTCATGCAGAGCCCGATCAGTGGGCGCCGCATGCGCTCAAGAACCGGACCCCGCACATGATGCCAGGCGGCCCTCCGGCGCGGGAGTCGCATCGCGGCGGTAACCATTGGTCCAAGATAACATAACCTGTATCACGTGACGACCGACGAGATCCCTGCGGCGCATCGGTTGTCACACACGTCAGCTTGGGAGGGACAGAACTTGGCCGACGGCGCCGGATACCAGATGTGGGGCGGCGGCTGGCGTTTCAGTTCGTTTCGCGAAACCATTCGCAACCTCATCGCCGAAACGGTCCGCATCCAGACGAACGACTCCGCCTTCACCGGCACGCTAAGCAACGTGGAGACGACCTTCGTCACGTTGGCTCAGTCGACGTCGCCGAGCAGCGTACACCTCACCTACATCCCCATCCGCCATATCAACGCGATCACGGCTCTATAAAGCAGACCGGAGCGGGTCGTCGCAGGGCGACCCGCCCGCATATGGTGGGAGACCAATGCTGGAAGGGCGCTACCTGCTCGGCGTCGAGCCGATTGACCGGACGGTCTCGTTTCTGGAGCGGTCCGCGAAGATTTCCGTAGAACCGCAGTCCCTTCGTGCGCGGTGCGAGGCGGCGATCCGCGTGCGCAGCAGCCGGGAACCGCTGTCCCAAACGTGGGAACCTTGCCCGGACGACTTGGCCGCACACCTCTCGCTCGTGCGTGCGCGACCGGTATTCCAAAGTCTGTTTCAGAACTACGAAGCTGAGTTTGCCCTCGTCGACCTCGCGAGCCTCGTGCCGGTCCAGCCCCACGTGGACTTCTCCTTCGCCCTGGAGGCGACGGCGGACCTGTCAGGACAGCACGCACTCGCGGATCTCTGCCTGCCCACAGCGCCCCAGGCGCTGGACGTGTGGGGCGGAGTGACCGATGCGAACGGCAGCGGCGCCTTCACGGTGTGCAGCTACGACTTGAATCTGATCGTCAGCGAAGTGCACATGGACACGACGCCGAGTCTCAAGGTCAGCTTCACTTTGTCCAAAACCGCGGTGTTTCTGATTGTCGTCGAGACGCAAGGACGACTTTTCCTGAAAGACGGGACACATCGCGCCGTCGGCCTATTGGCGCGCGGCTTTGCGAAAGCGCCGTGCGTCCTGCTGAGGGGAGCTCCTCCGCGGTCCATACCGGACTACCTGCCTGCGGAGACCCAGTTTGGGCCCTCTCCACCTCTACTCAGCGACTTCCTCGACGGTCAGCTGTACCTTTCCCACCCATGGATCAGGGGCCTGAAGACGATTCGCATCCGGGCGGACGAATTCGTCATGCCGCGCGACCCTGCAGACCTCGGCGGACCGTGATCCGCGGCGCCCACAGCTGACCCCCAGTCGCGATGCACGCGGCCGGTCGGTTCAGGCCCCGAACACGGACTCCGCGAACGCCACCGAGCGCAGCGCGCCCTCGAGGTGCGCCTGCCAGGTGAGGTGCAAAAGCGCCCTCGCCTCCGTACCGGCCTCACCTGGCGCCTCCATGCGCCCTGCCGCCCGCAGCGCCTCTACGGCCCGTTCGGACGCGCCGACGCCTCCCGCATGGGCGCAGCGCCGGCAGGCGAACCCGCCGAAGTCGACGGGATACTTGAGCGGCGGCGCGAGCTCCCCGCCGCAGGACGCGCAGCGGTCGAGCTGCAGGCCCCACCCGTAGGCGCCCAAGAGCGCAAGTTCGCCCTGGAGCCAGGCGGCCGCGGGGTCCTCCGCCTCGCTCAGGCGCCGCAGCGCCTGGGCGAGCGTCAAGAAAGGCTTCACGGCATCCTCTTCCCCGACCGTGACGTCGCAGATCTCGAGCAGCACCTGCGCCGCGGAGAGGCGCATCAGGTCCTCCTGCAGCGGGCGGAACGCCTCGATCGACGACACCCCCGTGATGGTCGGCGTCCTTCCCTTCTCGTAGAGCGTGACCTCCACGACGGCAGCCGGCTGCAGGATGCTCCCCAGCCGGCTCTTCGCCTTGCGCGCGCCGGGGGCCCGGGCCGTGAGGTGGCCCCCGGGCGTCAGAAGCGTCACGCGGCGGTCCGACTCCGCGTGCTCCTGCACGCGCAGCACGATCGCCTGCGCCTCGCGATATCCGGCCATCGCCCTACCCCTTCCGCAGCGGCGGGCGCAGCGTCAGCACCACGAGCACCGCCAGCGCGCCGAGCCCGACGTAGTCCGGGGGATTCGACAGGACGAACGCAAGCATGGAAAGCCGGCCCCAGAGCAGCGCGAACCCCACCGCCGCGGCGGAGATGGAGCCCATCAGCACGGCGGCGGCCGCCGCATCCTTCGCGGCCGCCGCGAGTGGCTGGGGCTGCTTTTGCGCCGAGAGGTCGACGGCGCGCTCGATCGCCGTAT
>JAKAPV010000299.1 GCA_021806845.1 Bacillota bacterium
AAGTCGACCAGCACCGGACGGTCCGATCCGAGCACCTCCGTCGCGAAGGAGCCCTCGGAAACGCTGCCTACAGCACCCAAATGTTTTCCCTCCTGCCGGCACGGGGCGCGGTGGCCTATGCCGATCGTACAGCAAATGCTACCGCCGGGGACAGGTAAGGTCAAGGCTGTGAAGTGCCGCCGAGGAATGCCGCGATCGCCTGCACGACGTAGGGGATGGCGCGGCGCGCCTCCTGCGGCGTCGCCTGCGGGCCGCCGATGTCGAGCGTCAGGATGGTCGGCGAGTACTCCTGGTTCAGGCGGTCCGGCGACTCGGCGATGCCCGCGAAGATGTTCGGCGCCGCGGCGTGCAGGTAGGCGCCCAGGCTCTTCGCGAGCGCGAGGTTCTGCCGCCAGTTCTTGTCTGGGAGGCTCTGCGCCGTGCCGACGACGAGCGCGATCGACGCGACCTTCTGTCCCCCCGCCTTGCGCACGGGGCTCGTCGGCGGGTAGGCGGGCCGCTCGACGTCCAGCACGAGGCCGACGCTCGGCGCGGCCTTGATCAGGTTCTGGACCGTCTGCGCGGACTTCAGGTACGCGCCGAGTTCCCCTTCCCCGTCGTTGACGGTGTTCGCGAAGAGGGTCGGGATGCCGGCCCTGCCGAGCGCCTCGGCGAGGGCCTGCGCGAGCCCGAGCGCGTTCTCGCCGCGGCTGCGCGAGAGCGGCGGCGGGCTCTGCGCCGGGACCGGCCTGCCCGCATAGGCGCCGAGCCCTTCCGTCGCATAGATCGCGACGAGCGGCTGTCCCTTGCCGTAGAGGATCTGTCCGGCCTGCCGCCGGGGCGTGGGGCTCGATGCGGCCCCTGGCCCACCGAGCGCCTGCAGCCACTGGCTCAGGGATCGGCCCGGCGCAGACGGCGGGCGGTGCGAGAAGGTGAAGCCGGCGAAGGCGATCGCGAACAGCGTCGTCGGGTCGTGCGGCGCGACGCCGATGAAGGTGTAGTCGAGGAAGGCGGCTACCCGCGTGCCCGTCGGCCCGAGCGGCGCGCCGATCGGCTGGGCGAGCCCGAGGCTGGGGACGCCGGTTCCGAGCAGGAAGCGCAAAGTTTGCGAGGGCAGCGGCAGCGCCTGCGGCGGCTGCCGGGACCAGTTGCCCGGCGCCAGGGCAGGCGATGCGGGCCCGCCGCGCGCGAACAGCAAGAGCCCGAGGAGCAGCGTCAGCGGCCAGAGGAGCAGCCGCCCAAGACGCGCGGTGCGCACGAGCCCAAAGCGACGGCGCACCCTGGACCACCCCCACATAGCGTCTATGCCGCACGGGGCGGTCTGAGAAGCCTGCGCGACATAAAGGTTTGCAAGGCGTCGCGCGAGCTGCGCCCTTGCGCCTGAGGTTACGCAATATCTCGTTGTTTTCGGCCACCCTGCATGCTAGAATGCCATGTCGGAGGTGGAGACGTTTGGCCAACATCAAGTCCGCGAAGAAGCGGGCTGCCCTGTCGGAGGTTCGCCGGCTTCGCAACCGTGCGGTCCGCTCGACGGTGCACACGGCTGTCCGTCGCTTCGAGCGGGCGGTGGCCAACAGCGGTGCGGCTGCTGACGGCGCTGCGACGTTCCGCGAGGCCTGCCGCCAGCTGGACCGCGCGGTGACCCGCGGCGTCATGCATCGCAATGCGGCAGCGCGCAAAAAGTCGCGCCTCGCCAAGAAGCTTGCGCAGCACGTTTGACGCGAAGGTGCGCGCCCCGGGAGACATCCCGGGGCGCGCCGCCGTTTGCTGACGAAGGAGGCGAGCTCTTTGTCCTTGCTGGAGGACCCGCGCCTGCGCGCGGCGGTCGATGACGCCGTCCGGGAACTGCAAGGGGCCGTGCGCCGCTACGGCCCGATGGCAAGCGCGCACGAAGGCTATGCCGTCATCCTCGAGGAGCTCGACGAACTGAAGGCCGAGGTCTGGAAATCGCCAAAGAAACGCGACATGCGCGCGATGCGCGCGGAAGCGGTGCAGGTCGCCGCGATGGCCCTGCGTTTCGTCTGCGACGTCTGCGGCGAGTGATCAGCGGCGCACCGCGCCGATCAGCGAGAGGAGGAGCGTCGGCTCCGCGGCGCCGCCGGACTTCAGCCGCAGATCGCAGGCGAGCAGCTCGCGGAAGGCGCGGTGCAGGTCCTCGAGCGGCCAGAGCCGCGAGGCGTCCGCGATTTTGCGCGCGACGAAGGGGTGCACCCCGAGTTCCTGCTGCCACCGGTCCTGCGGCACATTGCCCGCCCTGAGCCCGAGCGCCCGCGCGAGCAGGCGCAGCTGCCGCGCGGCGAGCGCGACGAGTCCGATCGGCGATTCGCCCTGCGCCAAGAGCCGCGGCACGGCGCTCGAGAGCCCCGCCAAATCGCGCGAGAGCAGCGCGTCCGTAAGCGCGAAAACCTTCAGATCGCCGCCGGGCGGGGCCGCCCAGCGCGCGGTCTCCTCGCCGAGCGGCCCCCCCTCGGACGCCAGCGCGCCGACGCGCAGCGCGGCCGCCAGGCCGAGGAGGTCGAGCTGGCTCTCCTCGTAGGCGCGCAGGCCCCCTGGAGCCAGCACGAGCCCCTCCCGGGCCGCGAGGTGCCGCACCCACGCCGCATACTCCCGCTCTCCCGGCGGGGACGCGTCCAGGAGGGCGCCGCGCTCTTGCAGCATGCGCGCCGCGCGCAGCCGGCGGTCGGCTTCGGGCGCCCAGAGCAGGAGGCGCCCTGGCGCCGGCGGCGCCTGCAGGAGGCGCTCGAGCGCGGCGAGCTCCGCCTCGCGCTCCTTCGTCGCGCGGGCGCTCGCAGACAGCGCTTCGACGCCCCACGCGACCACCAGGCGCGGGGCGTCAAACCAGGACGGGGTCTCGCAGAGCTCAACGGCTTCGCGCAGCTGCTGGGGACCGGCCGCGACGCGGGACTCGTCGACAGGGCCCTCCGAGAGCGCTGCGCGCGCCAGTTCCGCGCAGAGCGCCTCGTGCCCTGCGACCAGCACGACGCGCTCCTTCAGAGCGCCCTCGAGAGCCCGCTCGAATGCTTCGGGGAGCATCAGGCCACCTCTCCTGCAGGATTCGCGCAGGGCGGCCCATGTCCTCCGCTAGTCCCAGAGGTCCGGCTGCAGGGTGCCGCCCGCGGCCTGCGGCGCGACGCGCGCGATGCCCTTCGCAAGTTCCTCCAGGCGGTACGGCTTGAGGATCACGCCGGAAAAGCCGTAGCGCTCGTAGTGCGTCAACACGTCGCCGCTCGCGTAGCCGCTCGAAACGATCAGCGGCACGTCCGGCGACATCTCGTGCAGCCGCTTCGCGGCCACCTCCCCGCCGGTTCCGCCCGGCACGGTGAGGTCGAGGATCGCGAGGTCTACCGGCGTGTCCTCGGACTCCGCGCGGATGA
>JAKAPV010000300.1 GCA_021806845.1 Bacillota bacterium
GGCGCCTGTCGAGTCCGCCAGTTGGATCTGCGGCCATACGTGCTCGAACCGGTTAAGGAGCCCTGCCGCCGCGAGGTAGGTGAGATCGTGCCCCGGAGCGAGCCGCAGCGAGTCCTTGCTATGCCCGGCGATCCGTACGTAAGTGAGGGTGGGATTGGCGACACGCAGCACCTCGGGCCCCACGCCCAGCCGCTCCATGACGCCGGGCCGGTTGGAGTCGAGGAGGACCTTCGCCTGCCCTGCAAGATCCAAGAGCCGATCGCGGCCCCGGGGCGTCTTCAAGTCGACCGTCTCTTCCGACTTCCCCCTATGCAGGAAGGCGAAGGTGTCTGGGGAATGCCGCGCGAGCAGGTCCCCGCCGGGTGGCACCACCCGGTGCACCCTGTAGCCGAGGTCACAGAGCATGCGTCCAGCGAGAGGTCCGGGGAGAAGCCGCGTCAGGTCCAGCACCAGCGCAGGAGCCAAGTTCAGCGCGCTCCCATACGCAGCGCGCCGTCCAGCCGCAGCGTCGTCCCGTTGAGCATGGGGTTCTGGACGATGTGCAGGACAAGGCTGGCGAACTCCTCGGGCTGGCCCAGACGACGCGGGAACGGCACCTGATCACCCAGGGAGCGCCGGGCCTCCTCCGGCAGTCCGGCCAGCATTGGGGTATCGAAGATGCCGGGAGCGATGGCGAGGACGCGGATGCCGTACGCAGCGAGCTCTCGCGCGATCGGCAGGGTCATCGAGACGATGCCGCCCTTCGCGGCGCTGTAGGCCGCTTGGCCGATCTGGCCCTCGAAGGCGGCCACGGACGCGGTCGTGACGATGACGCCGCGCTCGCCGTCCGGTCCGGGCTCCTGCTGGTGCATGGCGTAGGCGGCGAGGCGGATGGTGTTATAGGTGCCGACCAGGTTCACGTGCACGCCCCGGGCAAAGTCCGCGAGCGGACTCGGGCCGCTGCGGGAAAGTACCTTCTGCGCGACGCCGATGCCTGCGCAGTGCACCAGGGCGCCCAACGGGCCGAGAGACGCGGCCGTGGCGAGGGCGTCGCGTACCGACGCTTCGTCGGTCACGTCGGTTCGATGGAACAGCGCGCGGGCCCCAAGGGAGTCGCAGAGCACGCGGCCGGCCTCTTCATTCAGGTCTGCGACCACAACGCGCGCGCCGGCCGCGTGCAAGCTGCGGGCGGCAGCGGCACCGAGACCTGAGGCACCGCCGGTGACGATCGCTGTCAGTCGGTTTAGTTGCATGGGACTTTCCTCCTGCGCTCAGATGCGTTCGATGACCGTAGCCGTGGCCATGCCGAGCCCGATGCACATCACCTGCAGGCCGAACTGCGCATCCCGCCGCTCGAGTTCATTGCAGAGCTTCGTCATCAGGACGGCTCCGGTCGCGCCGAGGGGATGGCCATGGGCAATCGCACCGCCGTTTGGGTTTACCCGGTCGAACAGGAATTCGCTGCCGGTCGGGATCAGTTCGTTGCGCCAGGCGAGAACGACGCTCGCGAAGGCCTCGTTGATCTCCACCACATCGATGTCCGACAGCGAGAGGCCTGCCCGCTCGAGTGCCTTGCGCGTCGCCGGGATGACCCCGAGGAGCTGCAGCGTCGGATCGTCTCCCACCACGACGCGCGCGCGGAAGCGGGCGCGCGGGCGATACCCGTCCGCGAGCGCCACCTCGCGGTCGGCGATCAACAAAGCTGCCGCGCCATCGGAGATCTGGCTCGCGTTCCCCGCCGTCACGACTCCGTCCGCGCGGAACACGGTTCGCAGCGACGCCATTGCTTCCCGACTCGCATTCGGTCGTACGCCCTCGTCGTGTGCAAGCAGCATCGGCGCACCATCGGAGTCCAGTCCCGCGATGGGCGCCAGCTGGCCCTGGAAGTACCCTGCCTGCTGCGCCGCTGCGGCCCGCCGGTGGCTCTCGCGGCTGAAGTCGTCGAGAGTGCGCCGGCCGAGGCCGTAGTTCTCGGCGATGCGCTCCGCGGACTCGCCCTGGTGGATCAGTTCGTACTTGGCCAGGAGGTCTGGGTCAAGACGTTCGAAGCCGCCCCCGAGGTCGCTGAACATCGGTGCGCGGGTCATCGACTCGACCCCCCCTGCGACCACGTACTGCGCATCACCGGCGGCGATCGCCTGGGCGGCGAAGTGCACGGCCTGCTGGGAGGAGCCGCACATGCGGTTAAGACTCGTCGCCGGGACCGTCATCGGCAGGTTCGAGAGGAGCACGCCGAGCCGTCCGATGTTCGCGCCCTGCTCTCCGGCCTGCGTGACGCAGCCCGTCACGACGTCTTCCACGCGGGCGACAGGCAGGCCGGTCCTTTCTATCAGGGCATCCAGCACGTGCGCGTACAGGCGGTCCGGCTGGACCTCGCGCAAGGCTCCACCCTTGCGTCCGATCGGAGTGCGCACAGCGTCGAGGATCACTGGCTCTCTCATGCCTATCCTCCTGTCATGTGGCGCACCATGATGGTGCGCTGGATCTCGGACGTCCCCTCGTAGATCTGCAGTACCTTGGCGTCGCGCATCAGTTTCTCGACCGGGAACTCCCGGCTGTAGCCGTATCCGCCGAAGACCTGCACGGCCTCGGTGGCCGCCCACATCGCCGAGTCGGCCGCGAACGCCTTGGCGTGGGCCGCCTCCACGGTGCTCGCAAGCCCTGCGTCGACGCGCCAGGCTGCCTTGCGCGTCAGCAGGCGCGCGGCTTCCGTGCGCATGCCCATCTCGGCCAGCTTGAAGCCTATCCCCTGGTGCATGATGATCTTGCGCCCGAACGTCTCGCGGCGGTTTGCGTACCCGACCGCCTCATCGAGCGCCCTTTGGGCCACGCCGACAGCGAAAGCTGCCACCATGGGGCGCGAGCGGTCGAACACGCCCATCGCCAGGCTGAAGCCTTCTCCTTCGGCGCCGAGGAGGGCGTCCCTGGGCAGCTGCACGTCGGAGAAGGAGATCTCCGCCGCCGACGACGCCCGCTGGCCCATCTTCGGCAAGGGGTCGGATACCTTGACTCCAGGAAGGTCCCGGTCGACGAGGAAGGCGCTGATGCCGCGATGTCCGGCCGAGGGGTCCGTCTTTGCGAACACTACGAAGAACGATGCCTCGGGAGCATGGCTGATCCAGGTCTTGCGCCCCGTCAGGCGGTAGCCGTCGCCGGTCGCCACGGCGGACGCCGAGATCGCCCCGGCATCCGAGCCGGCATCGGGCTCGGTGAGAGCATAGGATCCGTGTCCCCTGGCCAGCGCGGCGAGGTACTTCGAGCGCTGGCGCTCTGTACCGGCGAGGAGCAGAGGCAATGCGACGAGATCGTTGAGCAGGATCGCCGCAGCGATCCCGGCGCAGCCCCAGGCCATTTCCTCGGCGATGAGCAC
>JAKAPV010000301.1 GCA_021806845.1 Bacillota bacterium
TCAGCACCGGTTCGGCTCCAGAGCGCTTCGTCGTCCGGGCGGCGAGCCCGTAGAGCAGGAGCCCAAGGGCCGTCGTGGCCGCAAGTGAGCCGCTGTAAAGCCACAAGGGACCGCCGAGATAATGCGTCAGGTATACCCCGTAGAACGAGTAAAAGACTTCACCGAGCAGAAATTGCAGAAACACGCCGAGGGAGAGCAGCCAGACGGGGGCTGGAAGGCGCAGCGGACCTGCTGGAGCTACCGTTGCAGGCCGGCAGGTGGTCTGACCAGCCTGAGTGACCTGGAGGAAGAGGGGCGCGCAGACGAGCGTTACGACCGACGTGATCGCCAGCAGGAGGAATACGTTTCGGCCCAGGGCAGCCAGGATGGCGGGGAGCACGGCACCAGCCAGCCAGCCGGCAGCTTCGGCGCGCAGGGAGAGCGCGAGTGTGCGATGACCGTCGTCTCGGCTCAGTGCCAGCCACTTTGCGGAGGGTGAGAGCGCGGCTCCGAATACACCGCCCAAGGCGAGCGAGAGCAGAATGCCGCTTTGACCGCCGGACAGGGCCGCTCCGCCTTCCATCGCGGCGTAGCCGAGGAAGCCGATCGCCGCGACGATGCCGGGGCGGCGGATGCGGTCGAGGAGCCTGCCCCAGACCGGCGCGAAGATGAGCTGCATAAAGAACGGCAGTCCATAAATGACTCCGAGGGTTACATAATGATGATCGCCCGTGCTGACCAGCTGGAGAGGAACAAAGCTTACGATCAGCATCTGCCCGAAGGCGCGCAGGAAGAGCGCGACCGGCGACAGCCAGAGCGTGGTTCGCAAGCTTCTCTACGTCCCTTCCCTGAACTCTGCCACTACATGAAACCATATGGGAACGCCGCTCGCAGCAAAAGACGCGCGGTGCGAGCGGTGAGTAGGCTGAGGAGAGGAGAGGAGAGGAGGAGAGGAGGAGAGGAAAGGCGCGCTATTGTGGAGCGCCGAGCGGGGTCAAAGCGCCCGGACCCTGCGTTCGTTGGCTTCCAAGGCGTCCGCGAGGGGTCCCAGAGCCTCGACAATCTGCTGACGAGTGGGCGAAGGAACCCGGGAGAGTAGCCGGGCGATCTGCTCTTGCAGTGAGATGCGCAGCTGAGCGGCGCGCCGCCGGCCAAGCGCTGTCAGGCGGATGCGTACCCGCCTGCGATCTTCGGGGTCCGGCTCTCTCTCGACAAGTCCCTCTTGCCGCATGCGCTCCACAACCTGGCTGACCCACGGGCGATCGCTCCCTACGCGCATGGCGAGCGCGGAAACGGACATGCCCCGGGCCGGCAGCAGCTCCGCCAAGATCCTGCACTCTGTTTCGGTTGCTCCACTTTCTGCGAATGCCGCACGCTCCAGGCGCTCGAACGCCTGCGCCACTCTTCCGAGGTCACGCAGCGGGTCCGCCGGTCGCACCGTGATATGTCACCACCACATAATGTGTTGGAAAAACTATATTGCCAACACACGAATCTGGCAAGTCCAGCAATTTCGGGTTGCAAACGGGGCTCCGAGGCGATGCTGGCCTTAGACAGGGCGGTGATCAGAGTGGACGAAGAGGTGGTTTACGCCGGCGTCGCAGTGCAGGACGGCATACGCTGGTGGCGGTACGTGGGCGGAGAATTGCAACCGCTTCTGGCGCAGCGCTGCGCACCGCCGAGCGCCGTAGCGGCAGCCATTCTGAGAGACTTTGCGCAGACCCATCCGTCACTTTTGCAGGCGAAGCAGGCGGGAGAGTTCGCGGCCGACTTCGTGGAGCAGTTCTTTTTTGCCGGTCCCGGACAGAACGCCAACTTCGTCGAGAGTCACCGCATCCAGACGTGGCTCGCAGTGTTGAGGATGTGCGGCCGAGTGCGCTGAAGTCAGGACTCGCACGCGAACGCATGGCGCGTGCCACCGGCCGTGGGCGACGCAGCGCAGGCCGGGCGGGGCGACAAGCCGATAAGGCAGCGCTTTACTTGCGCCACCCAGGTGGTATAGTTGCGCTTGTATCTGGCTGAACCCGGAGACTGAGCCGGGGCGGGGGAACCGAATGTTGGGGCGAAGCCGCTTAGGCGGCCGGCAGGACTCCCGGCCGAGCCCGTCAGCTAACCTCGCAAGCCCAGGGAGGAAGGTGGGAGCCGTGTCTTTCGAACCCGGCAGCGGGCCGGGGCGAAGGGGACTTATCGAGAGTGCGATCACCAGTGCGATGGTCCACTACCAGGCCGAGCTCACGGGCCATGGGCCGACGGAAGCCAGGACGTACCTCCTGGAAGACATGGTGATTGTCCGCTTCAAAGGCATTTTGTCTCGGGTGGAGCAGCAGCTCGCACAGCAGTCCGAGGGGCGTAGGCTCATCAAGGAAATGCGAGTCGTCCTTCGAGAAGGCTGCAGCGAGGAACTTCAGGCAATCGTTGCACGGGAGACCGGCTGCAACGTGATATCGAGCCACTCAGACATTTCGACGCGTACCGGAGAGTGGATCGAGATCTATGTTCTCGACCGCAACTTCGAGCGCATGCTGCGGCGCAGGGACGATCAGCCGGAGGGTAGCCGCTAGGCGGAGACCAGCCGGAGATGGTGCCGGCGCCGGGGTGCAGGAGCACCCCGGTGTCGGCATCTTTGCATCTATGGCCGCCGCAATGAAGATCCCCGAGACGCTCTGGAGGAGGCGATCCGGTGGGCAACGTGATCGGCCTGATCGGGATGGCTGCATTCTTCGGCGTGCTGCTCGCCATCGTCAACCGCGGAGGGAGCAAGACCAGATGATCGTGATGCTGCTCCTGTCGCTGGTTCTCATGGGCTACCTCGCCTACGCGATGGTGAGACCCGACCGGTTCTGAAAGGGAGAGTAAAGTGAGCGTTACTGGGCTGGCCGGCGACGCCCTGTTCCTCGCCGTGCTGACGGCGGTCGCGGTGCCGCTTGGCAGATACATGTATGGCGTGCTGGAAGGGGAGAAGACCTTCCTTGACCGGATCTTCGGTCCCCTTGAACGCGTAATCTACCGATTTGGCGGCATCGACCCGAACAAGGGGATGAACTGGCGCAAGTACTTGTCGGCATTCCTGCTGGCGAACCTCGTGATGGCCGTTCTCGTCTACCTCATCCTCGTGTTCCAGACGTCCCTGCCGCTCAATCCGGCGAAACTCGGGCCGATCTCTCCGACGACCATCTTCAACACCGTCGCAAGCTTCATCGCCAACTGCAATTGGCAGGTCTACGCCGGGGAGACCACCCTGAGCAACTTCAGCCAGTGGGCACTCCAGTATTTGCAGTTCACGTCGCCCGCCTCGGGCCTGGTGGTTGCGATCGCGTTCGCGCGCGGGTTTGTCGCGGGGCGGCAGGACCTCGGAAACTTCTAGATCGG
>JAKAPV010000302.1:0-358 GCA_021806845.1 Bacillota bacterium
CGGTCGCGGTCGAACATCCAGAAGTAGGCCATCAGCTGGTGCGCGAAGAGGATCGGCTGCGCCTCCTGCAGGTGGGTCATGCCGGGGCAGAGCGCCTCCCCGACCGCCTGCGCCTGGTCGAGCAGCGCCTGCTGCAAGCCGTGGGCGAGACCGGCGAGCCCTAGTGCCGATTCCTTGCAGAAGAGGTGAAAGTCGAGCGCCACCTGGTCGTTGCGGCTGCGGCCGGCGTGCAGGTACTCCCCCGCCGGCCCGAGCAGCCGCTCGATGGCGCCGTGCACGTCCTCATCCTGCGGCAGGATGTCAAGGGGCTCGCCAGCGGCGAGGCGCTGCGCGAGGGCCTCGAGGCCTTCGCGCAGCG
>JAKAPV010000302.1:368-3329 GCA_021806845.1 Bacillota bacterium
CGCAGCGCCTGCTCCTGGGCGTCGTCGATGATCCCGGCCCCGCGCAGCGCCGCCGCGTGGGCCAGCGATCCGCGCAGGTCCTGGGGAGCCAGCCGCTGGTCCCACTCCACCGACCGCCCGAAGGCGAAGAAACGGGGATCCTGCGCCTCTTTGAAGCGCCCGCCCCAGATCTTCGACGTCCCGTCCTTGCCGCTATCCTGCATGCGCGGCAGCCTTCGACTGGGCCTTGGCGTAGGCCTGGCTCTGCATGCCGTAGATGGTGATGAAGCCGACCGCGGCGGTGTGGTCGAACCGGTCGCCGGCGCTGTAGGTGGCGAGGCTCTGGTCGTAGACCGCCTGCGGCGAGCGGCGCCCCGTGGCGACGGCGCGCCCGTTGCCGAGCGCGAGGCGGACCTCTCCGGTCACCGCCTTCTGCGTCTCCGCGAGGTAGGCGCCGAGTGCGCTGCGCAGCGGCGTGAACCACTGTCCGTTGTAGACGACCTGGGCAAACGTCTGCTCCAGGGCCGCCTTGTGCTGCAAGAGCTCGCGCGGCAGGGTGAGGAACTCCACCTCCTGGTGCGCGGCGATCAGGGCGACCGCCGCCGGGGCCTCATAGATCTCGCGGCTCTTGATGCCGACGAGCCGGTCCTCGATCAGGTCGACGCGCCCGACGCCCGCCGCACCGGCGACGGAGGCCGCCTGCGCGATCAGCGTGGGGAGCGGCAGTTCCTCGCCGGAGATGGCGACCGGCACGCCGCCCGCAAACGACACCACCATCTCTGCGGGCGTCGCCTCGCCCGGGGCCTTCGTCCAGGCGTAGCACTCCTCCGGCGGGGCGTTCCAGGGATCTTCGAGGACGCCGCCCTCGACGCTGCGGCCCCAGAGGTTCGCGTCTACGCTGAAGGGGTTCTCGACGGTCGCCGAGACGGGGATGCCGTGCTCCTCCGCGTAGGCGATCTCCTCCTCGCGCGTGAGTCCCCATTCCCGCGCCGGCGCGATGATCTTCGTGCCGGGGCGGAGGGTCTCGATCGCCACGTCGAAGCGTACCTGGTCGTTGCCTTTGCCGGTGCAGCCGTGCGAGATGGCCTCCGCCATCGTCTCCTCGGCGATGCGGCAGAGGTGGCGGGCGATCAGCGGCCGCGCGAGTGCGGTCGCCAGGGGGTAGCGACCCTGGTAGAGCGCATTCGCGGCGATCGCCGGGACCAAGAACTCCTGGCAGAACTCCTCCTGGGCGTCGATCACATAGGCGTCCTTGGCGCCGACGCGCATCGCCTTCGCGGCGACCGCGTCGAGGTCTTTCGCCTCCCCGACGTCGACCGTCGCGGCGATCACGTCATAGCCCTGGTCTGAAAGCCAGCGGATCGCCACCGACGTGTCGAGCCCGCCGGAGTACGCGAGTACCACGCGCTTGCCCATCAAGGTTCCTCCTTACTCTCCGAGGATCGCGAGCAACAGCGCCTTCTGCACGTGCAGGCGGTTCGCCGCCTCGTCGAACACGAGCGACTGCGGCCCGTCCAGCACGGCGTCCGTGACCTCCTCGCCGCGGTGGGCCGGCAGGCAGTGCAGGAAGATCGCGCCCGGATCCGCCTTGGCCATCAGTTCCTCGTCGACGGTGAAGCCCTGGAACGCGGCACGCTTGCGATCGGAGTCTTCCTGCCCCATCGAGATCCACGTATCGGTGATCACGACGTCCGCTCCCCGAACGGCCTCCGCCGGGCTGCGCAGCAGCGTCGGCGGGTGGTCGGAGACGCCGTCGAGCGCGAGCACCCTCGGGTCCGGGTCGTATCCCGCGGGGCAGGCCGCGCGCAGGTGGATGCCGAGCTTCGCGGCGGCGACGATCCATTCCTGCAGCATGTTGTTGCCGTCGCCGACCCAGGCCACCTCGACACCGGCCAGCGTGCCCTTCGCGTCGAGGACCGTCTTGAGGTCGGCCAGTACCTGGCAGGGGTGGAAGCGGTCCGTCAGGGCATTCACGACCGGTACCGAAGCCGCCGCGGCGAACTCCTCGAGTTCCTCATGGGAGCCCGTGCGCACGACGAGCGCCTGCAGATAGCGCGAGAGGACCTTCGCGGTGTCCGCCACCGTCTCGCCGCGCGACAGCTGCGTCTGGGATTCGGTCATGTAGATGCTGCGCGCGCCGAGCTCCAGCGCGGCCACCTCGAAGCTGACGCGCGTGCGGGTCGACGGCTTGCGGAAGAGAAGTCCGATCGTGCGCCCGCGCAAGGGCGCGTCCTGTACATGCTCGAGTTGCGCCGAGAGGTGGAGGAGGTCGAGGATCGTCTGGGCGGAGAGGTCGTGCAGCGTCAGGAGGTCCGAACCCTGGATCCCGATATCGGTCGCGAGCATCCTGTCATCCCCTTTCCCCGGTCCCGGGCAAGGCAAGGGCCCGCCGCCCCTCGCCGGACAAGGCGAGGGCTGAGCGGCGGACCCCTATCGTCGCGCGCTCTGGGAGGCCGGCAGCGCGGGCAGGCAAAGGGACATCTCCATGCCGCACTGCCTCCCTGTCGTTCCGGATGGGCAGAGTATACGACGTATTGCATGGTCATGCAACATATATTCACTAAGTCGTCTGTGAAATGCGGATATTCCCCATTTGCTGCCTCTCACAGCACTGCATGTACTGCATAGGTCGTCGTCCGCCGCTGCACCGTCCGCCTGCGCGAGGGAGTCGAGCGCGAGGTCTCGCGAAGCCTCACCCGGTAAGCCTTTCCCGCGCAGCTGGTGATCTGGCTGCGGTCCTCGGCTCCAGAAGGCTCGATCCGCTGCCGGGGACCGAGGAAACGCAGGCCTGCAAGCGGCGGCCCGCGCTCCGCATGGAATGGGCATGCCGCTTCGGAGCCTTCCGGCGCACATGCTGACATCGAGCCCGCCGCAAAGATGGCGGATCCTACATCGCCATCCCTGGGCTGAGGGACACTCACGGCATGGGAACGATCTTTGCTCTGCTCTCCGGCGCCGCCATGGCGCTGCAGGGCGCCATGA
>JAKAPV010000041.1 GCA_021806845.1 Bacillota bacterium
CCGATCTCCGTCTACCGCGAGCCGTGGCTCGCGGGGCTCTGCTGGTTCTGGTGGGACAACCCGAGTGTGCCCGACTATCCGGCGGGAATGAAAGACCCGGGGTTCACGCCGCGCGGCAAGCCAGCGGAGGCGATCCTGCGCCGGGCATTCAGGACGCCGCGCCAGGTCCTGCCCCGCCCCGTGTGACGCTAGGCCCGCGCGCCGCCGCGAGCGTAGGTGCGCTCGAGATAGGCGATGATGTCCATCTCGTCCGTCAGGACCGTGTCCCCGTCCACGAGCACGGGGACGGAGGGCTGCCCGGACACGCCGATGACGGCGTCGCGCCGGCTGCGATCCTGGGGGACGCAGACTGAGAGGTAGGTCATCTCCATGTCGGAGAGCTTCTGCCGGACCATCTTGCAGTAAGGGCAGCCTTCGAACTGGTAGAGCGTAAGCACGATCCATCCCCCCGAGGGTGTTGCTATGCCGCCCGGAAGCGATCGGTGCCCACGGCCGGCCCGGCTATGATAGCGCAGTTTCCTCCACCAGCACAGCCGCCATGTCACAGCGAGCAGGTGACGGCGGCGGCGCGGGCGTATTGCGCAAAGAGGCAATGCGCAGACAAGACAAAGGAGTCGAGAACGGTGCTCGATCCGCTCAAGGGCAACCAGGTCGCGCTCGCGCCGCTGCAGGAGGAGGACCTGCCGACGATCGCCGGCTGGCGGGAGGACGGACTCTACCTGCGCCTGCTCGATGCCGCTCCCGCCTACCCCGGATCGCTCGAGCGGCTGCGCAGCCAGCTCCAGCCCGGCGACCACGACAGCGCCTTCCCCTTCGCCGTCCGCACCGTGGCCGAGCGCCGGCTGGTCGGCTATGCGGTGCTGGACGGCATCCTCTGGAACCAGGGCAACGCCTGGCTCACGGTGGCGATCGGCGACGCGCAGGA
The DNA here is from genome assembly GCA_021806845.1 of Bacillota bacterium. Classification (GTDB taxonomy): domain Bacteria; phylum Bacillota; class Sulfobacillia; order JAJZYS01; family JAJYTV01; genus JAJYTV01. The sequence continues at coordinate 926 of JAKAPV010000041.1, forward strand.
CCGGGGGCAAGGCTACGGCCGGGAAGCCGTCACGCTGCTCCTTGGCTTTGGCTTTGGCGAACTGAATTTGCGCCGCATCACGCTGAGCGTCTTCTCGTACAACGCCCCGGCGCTGCGCCTCTACGAACGTCTCGGCTTCGTGCGGGAAGGAACCTTTCGCGCATTCCTCCAGCGCGACGGCCAGACGTACGACATGCACCTCTACGGCATGCTGCGCGGCGAGTGGGAGGCGGGCGCACGGCGCCTCGGCTAAGTCCTCGCCGCGAGCACGCGCTGCACCGTCGCGAGCATCTGCTGGAGGTCAAAGGGCTTTTGCATCCAGGCCTGGTAGTCCCCATACGCCCGCGCGGACTCCTCCTGAAGGTCCGCGCCGGACATCAGGACGACCGGGACGCCGCGCAGACGGCTGTCGGCCCGCATCGCGCGCAAGAGTTCCCCCCCGCCCAGGCGCGGCATCGTGACGTCCGCCATCACGAGGTCCGGCACCTCGCCCCTGCGCAGGAGGGCCAGCGCCGCCTCCCCGTCAGGGACCGTCGCAGCCTCGTAGCCGTGACGCGTGAAATAGCGCTGCAGCAGTTGCGAGATCGCCGCGGAGTCGTCCGCGATCAGCAGTCTGGCCATGCGTCACCCGAGGGCGTCGGCAAGAGCACGTGGATCGTGGCGCCGGGGCCGACGCGGTGATCCGCCCAGATGCGCCCGCCGTGCGCCTCCACGATCCGGCGACAAAGATACAGACCGAGTCCGACACCGCCAGGGTCCTGGCCATGCACGTTGCTCGCGCGGTAGAACCGCTCGAATATGCGCTCCGCCTCTGCGGGCGGGATGCCGACACCCTCGTCGCCGACCGAGGCGAGGACGCCCTCTTCGACCCGGCGCAGCGAGAGGCGGATCAAGGACGCGGGCGGCGAGTACTTCGCCGCGTTGCCGAGCAGGTTGCGAAACACCTGTTCAAGGCGGTGCCGATCCGCGTAGACGCGGACGGGACCCGGAGGCCCGCATTCGATGGTGATCGGGTGGGTTCCGGGCAGCATGGGGCGGACCGCCGCCTTGACGATCTCCCGCAGGTCGACCGCTGCGCACTTCAGTTGCAGCGAGCGCAGGCCGGAGCGCTCGGCCTCGACGACTGACGACAGGATGTCGGAGAGCCGGCGGACCTCCGCCTGCGCCGTCTCCAAGAGCTCGAACTCCTCGCGTCCTGCAGGTCTTCCCACCTGCAGGCTGCCGAGCAGGAGCTCGAGCATTCCGCTGAGTCCGGTGAGCGGATTGCGCAGTTCATGGGCCAACACCCCCAGGGCGTTCCCCGCCGACTCCGGTCCGTCTACGGACGGCTTGACCGCACACGGACCCCCTTCTAGGGAAATCTCGTTGGTGCCGACCAGGCGGAGTGGGCGCTGCGCATCCGCCCGCGCCGTCTCCCGCGTCGACTGCTGACGTCCCTGGTCTTCCGAAGGCACCGCGACCGCCGGTTCTGGCCCGAGGTCGACAGGATTTGCGTACAACTCGGGCCAGTCCCCCTCGCGCTTGGAGCATACTTCCATCATGAAGTATACCTGGAAGATCAGCGCGCTTTTTGTCGAAAAAGGAGGGTGCTGGCACCCCAGCACCCTCAGGGTAGTTACGCCTGTTGCCTACAGCGGCAGGACGGTCCCCGCTCCTGCCGCGTTCGCGCGCTGGTAGACAGCTGCCGCGAGCGCCATGTCCGCGACGGCGACGCCGAGGTTCATCGCCACGATCACCTCGTCCGGCGTTCGCCTGCCGTCGACGCGGCCCGTCACGAGATCGCCGAGGTCGCCCGCTGGCTGCGGGGCTTCGCGGAAGAAGCCCTGGGTCGCGTAATACCCGTATTGGGCCAGGTCGTCGACGAAGTAGCGTCCGCCGCCGAGAGCCTGCGGCGTCCACATCGAGTCGAAGTCGATGGGAAGGCCGAGCGCGCCGGGCGACAGCCACTCGCGCCGGACGACAGGCTGGGGCTCCTTGCGGATCGGTCCTGCCGTGACAACGATGTCCGCGCCCCGCACCGCAGCCTCGGCCGACGCGGCGATCTCAAGCGCCATGCCGCCGACCCGCGCCGTCATCTCCTGCACGAAGGCCCGCGCCGCGTCCGGGGAGATGTCGTAGACGCGCGCTGCGGCGAGGCTCGGCAGCGCCTCCTTGAGTGCGAAGAGCTGCGTGCGCGCCTGCACGCCGGCCCCCAGCAGCGCGACCGTCCGGCTGTCCTGCCGCGCGAGCAGCTGGGCGGAGAGCCCGCTCACCGCACCGGTGCGCTGGGCCGTGATCCACGCGCAGTCCATGACGGCGATCGGCACTCCGGTGTAGACATCGCTCAGCAGCAGTAGGCCGGTGATGTACGGAAGGCCGTGCTGGGTCGGGTTGTCGGGATACCCCGAGACCCACTTGACGCCGGCGGCCCCGAATTCCGGGACGTATGCAGGCATTGCGTGCAGGAATGCGTCCTCGCCCGCCGGGTGCAGCGCGGTCTTCGGCGGCAGCTGCGCGACGCCCAGTCCCTTCTCCCGAAACGCTTCGCGGACGGCGCTGATCGCCTCCGCCATCCCGGGGCCCACCCGCGCCACGTCAGCGGACCGCAGATACAGAAGCTCCTTGCCGACTCGCACTGCCATGATGCGCCTCCTGCGCCCATTCTTGGCGCAAGTATGGGACGGGCCAAGGCGCTTCGGAACCATCCAACGGCCCTTGCCGCAGGCGTCCGATTGTCGCTGCCTCTAGCCGATTTCCAGGATCGCGTCGCCGAGGCCGACCGCGGCGCCGACCTTCACGTGGACCGCCGTCACGCTGCCCGCACGGGGGGCCGTGATCTCGTTCTCCATCTTCATCGCCTCGAGGATCGCCACGACCTGACCTTCCGTCACCGGATCGCCGACCTTGACCTTGACGTCAAGCACCGTGCCCGGAAGCGGAGAGGTGACCGCCCCCTCCCCGGCCGGTGCCGGCTGATCGGTCCTCTGCTTGGGCGCCTTCGCTTTGTGCGCCTCGGCTGCCGCAGGTGCCGGGGCTTGGGCAGCCGCCGGAGCGGCAACCGCTGGCGGCTGCTGCGCGGCAGGAGCCTGCAGCGGTGCGGCGGCGGGGGCGTGCGCGCCGGCCGCGCCGTCGGAAGCGAGTTCCTCGACCTCCACCTCGTACGCGAGCCCGTTGACGATCACGCGGAAACGTCGCATATCTCGCCCGGCCGGTCTTGACCGGTCCGGGCAGTCGCCTCCTTTGCCAGAAACGTTCTTCTAGCGCAGTCCCCTGCGGTTGCGCATCTGATCGAAGGTGCTCATGAGCTGCCAGGCTCCGCGCTCGTCGTCGGTCGGAGCCGCGCCCACAAGGCGCACGCGCAACCGGTCCGCCTGCACGCCGAGCGAAAGGGAAAGCGCGGCCGCGATCGCCGCGACGACCTCTGCGGGCACCCCGTGCTGCCGCGTCACAGCGGTATGTTCCCGTGCTTCTTGGGCGGCCTCTCCTCGCGCTTCTGGCGCAGCGCCCAGAGCGCGCGGGCGACGGCTGGCCGGAGTTCTGCCGGGTCGATCACCTGGTCGACGTAGCCGTGCGCCGCCGCAACGTAGGGGCTCGCGAACTCCGCGCGGTACGTCTCTACCAGCCGGCGGCGTTCCGCCGCCGGGTCCTCCGCACCTTCGATCTCGCCGCGGAAGATGATGTTCGCCGCGCCGTCTGGTCCCATCACCGCCACCTCGGCGGTCGGGAAGGCGAGCACGGCGTCCGCGCCCAGCGAGCGCGAGCACATCGCGAGATATGCCCCGCCGTACGCCTTGCGCAGGACGACCGAGATCTTGGGCACCGTCGCCTCGGAGTAGGCGTATAGGACCTTCGCCCCGTGCCGGATGATGCCGCCGTACTCCTGCTTCGTGCCGGGGAGGTAGCCCGGGGTGTCCACAAACGTAATCACCGGGAGCGAGAAGGCGTCGGCGAAGCGCACAAACCGCGCGAGCTTGTCCGACGCGTCGATGTCGAGGCAGCCCGCCAGCACCTTCGGCTGGTTGCCGACGATCGCCACGGTGTGCCCCTCGACGCGGCCGAACCCGATCACGAGGTTGCGGGCGAACTCGGGCTGCAGCTCCAGGAACTCCCCGTCGTCGACGAGGCCCCGCATGACCTCGCGCACATCGTAGGGCTTGTTCGCGTCCTCCGGCACGATCGTGCGCAGGCGCTGCTCAGATCCCTGCGGCGGTCCCTTCGGGTCCGCAACGGGGGGCCCTGAGACGTTGTTGCTAGGCAGGTAGCGCAAGAGCTGCTTGAGGCCCGCAAACAGCGCCGCCTCCGTCGGGAAGGTAAGGTGCGCATTGCCGCTGCGCCGTGCGTGCGTATGGGCCCCGCCCAGTTCCTCGTGGGTGACCTTCTCGCCAGTGACCGACTCGATCACCTGGGGCCCCGTGATGTACATCTGGCCGATGCCCTCGGCCATCAGCACGAAGTCGGTGATCGCCGGCGAGTACACCGCGCCGCCGGCTGCCGGTCCCACGATCACGGAGATCTGCGGGATGACGCCGGAGGCGTGGGTGTTGCGCCGGAAGATCTCGCCATACCCGTTGAGGGCGTCGATGCCCTCCTGGATGCGCGCCCCGCCCGAGTCGGCGATGCCGACGATCGGCGCGCCGCTCCTCAGCGCCAGGTCCTGCACCTTGCGGATCTTGCCCGCGTGCATCTCCCCGAGCGAGCCGCCCAGCACCGTGAAGTCCTGGGCGTACGCGTAGACGAGGCGGCCCTCCACGGCGCCGTAACCCGTGACGACGCCGTCCGCGGGCGCGTCGGCCTTGTCCATCCCGAAGAGCGTCGACCGGTGGGTCGTGAAGAGGTCGAGTTCCACGAAGGTCCCTGGATCAAACAGCGCGTCGATCCGCTCGCGCGCCGTCCACTTGCCAAGCGCATGCTGTCTTTCCATGCGCTTCGGTCCGCCCCCGGCCATCGCCTTGCGGCGGCGCTCGCCGAGGTCTTGCAGCCGGTCGCTCATGGCTTCACCTCGCAAAGTTCTAAGAGCACCCCGCCGGTGTCCTTCGGATGCAGGAAGGCGACCGTGCGGCCTTCCGCACCGGGCCGGGCCCCCCCGCCCCCCGGCGCGATGCCGGCGGCGCCCAGGGATGCGAGCGCTTCCTCCAGGTCCTCCGCCGCGAAGGCGAGGTGGTGCACGCCGGCCCCGCGCTCGCGCAGGAAGCGGGCGACGCCGGCGGGCGCATCAGGGTCCAGGGGCTCGAGCAGCTCGATCCGGACGCCGCCGAGTGTGAGGAAGGAGACGCGCACCCCCTCGCTCGGCACATCCTCCCGTCCGAGCAGCTGCGCCCCGAGCGCCGCGTAGGCGCCTTCCGCGGCCGCGAGATCCCGCACTGCCACTCCGATGTGCGCAAGCCCCGCCACAGGCCGGTCCGCCAACGTCGCCACCTCCTTACAGAACATCCTTGGGCCGGTATCGGCCGAACACGCCGGTGAGCCGCTGCACCATCTCGCCGAGGGTCGCCTGCGCCACCACCGCGGCCTGCAGCGGTACGAGCAGGTTCTCCGTGCCGCGCGCAGCCTGCTCGAGCGCATCGAGCGCCCGCATCGCCGCGTCCTGGTCGCGGGCGGCGCGCACCGCCTGCACGCGGCGGCGCTGGGTCTCCTCGAGCTGCGGCGGGATGCGCTGCAGAGGCAGCAACTCCTCCGGCTCCGCTTGCAGGATGTTGACGCCGATGACCTTGCGCCGCTTCGCCTCCACATCCATCTGGAAGCGGTAGGCGGCGTCCTGGATCCGGCGCTGCACGTAGCCCTGCTCGATCGCCGCGACGGCGCCGCCGAGGTCGCGGATCTCCGCGAGGTAGTGCTCCGCCTCCTGCTCCACGAGGTCCGTGAGCCGCTCCACGTGGTAGGATCCTCCGAGCGGATCCGCGGCGTCCGCCGCGCCCGTCTCGTACGCGATCACCTGCTGCGTGCGCAGCGCGAGCAGCGCAGAGGCCTCCGTAGGCAACGCGAGCGCCTCGTCGTACCCGTTTGTGTGCAGAGACTGGGCGCCGCCGAGCACGGCGGCGAGCGCCTGCAGGGTGACGCGGGCGATGTTCACCTGCGGCTGCTGCGCCGTCAGGGCGGAGCCCGCCGTCTGGGCATGGAAGCGCAGCATCATCGAGCGGGGATCGCGCGCGCCGCGCTCTTGCATCAGCCGTGCCCAGAGGCGTCGCGCCGCGCGGAACTTCGCCGTCTCCTCGAAGAGATCGCTCTGGGCGTTGAAGAAGAAGGAGAGCCGCGGAGCGAACTCGTCGATGCCGAGTCCAGCCGCGACGGCCGCGTCGACGTAGGCGAGCGCGTTCGCGAGCGTGAAGGCGACCTCCTGCGGAGCTGTCGCCCCGGCCTCGCGGATGTGATAGCCGGAGATGGAGATGGTGTGGAAGCGCGGCAAGTGCTCCTTGCAGTAGCGGAACGTGTCGGTGACGAGCCGCAGCGACGCCTCCGGCGGCAGGATGTATGTGCCGCGGGCCGTGTACTCCTTGAGGATGTCGTTCTGGATCGTGCCGCCCAGGCGGTCGCCCGGGACGCCCTGCCGGCGTCCCGCCTCCGCGTACATCAACAGGAGGATCGCCGCCGGCGCGTTGATCGTCATCGATGTGGTGACGCGGTCGAGGGGGATCTCGTCGAACAGCAGCGCCATGTCCTCCGCCGAATCGATCGCGACCCCGACCTTGCCTACCTCGCCGAGGGCCATCGGGTCGTCGGAGTCGTAGCCCATCTGGGTCGGGAGGTCGAAGGCGACGGAGAGGCCGGTCTGCCCCTGCGACAGGAGGAAGCGAAAGCGCCGGTTCGTCTCCTCGGCGGTGCCGAAGCCGGCGTACTGGCGCATTGTCCACAGCCTGCCACGGTACATCGTCGGGAAGATGCCCCGGGTGAACGGGTAAGCCCCAGGGTAGCCGAGACCCTCTTCGCCGTGCCAAGCGTCACGGTCGGCTACCACAGGCAGTTCGATCCCGGAGAGCGTGCGAAACTCCGGTTCCCTCTCCGGGTTTCGCGATCTCCAGGGCTCGAGCGTGCCCTCCTCCCACTCCTTGCGGGGCCGGCCAGACCCTTCGTCCATCCCGTTGCTCCCTTCCGGCTACCTGTCAGATCCAGCCGCGGGCCGACATCGCTGCGGCCAGCCGGCGGACGCCCGCGAGGTACGCGGCGTCGCGCAGGGTGGTGACATGCTCGCCGCGCATCGCCCAGATTTCGTTGAAGGCCGAAACCATCATCCTTTCCAGTTTCTCATGGACCTCTTCTTCGGGCCAGTAGAAGTTCATCGTGTTCTGCACCCATTCGAAGTAGGAGACCGTGACGCCACCCGCCGAGGCGAGGATGTCCGGGATGACCAGCACCCCCCGCGCGGCGAGCAGCGCGGCCGCCCGCGGGGTCGTGGGACCGTTCGCCGCCTCGGCCACGATCTGCGCGCGGATCTGTGCGGCAACGGGCGCCGTGATCTGGTTCTCGAGGGCTGCCGGCACCAGAATCTCGACGTCGAGCGAGAAGAACTGCTCGGGCGTGATGTTCTCGGTTCCCGGCATGCCGGCCACGCTACCGTGCTCTGCGGCGTGCCGCGCGAGCTCATCTATGTCCAGTCCGTCCGGATTGTAGGCGCCGCCGCGGATGTCCGCGACTGCGACGACCTTGCAGCCGAGTGCCTGCAGGCTGCGGACCACGTGGGATCCGACGTTGCCGAAGCCTTGCACCGCCACCCGGGCGCCCTTGAGCGACAGGCCGATCCGGTCCGCCGCCTCGCGCACCACGATCGCGCAGCCCCTGCCGGTCGCGCTGATGCGCCCCCGGGACCCGCCCAGCTCGAGCGGCTTGCCGGTGACCACGCCGGGCGCATTCCGTCCGTGCAGGCTGCGGTACTCGTCGAGCATGTAGCCCATGAGGCGCGAGTTCGTGTTGATGTCGGGTGCGGGAATGTCGATGTCCGGGCCGATGACGGGGTCGATCGCACGGATGTAGCCGCGCGCCAGCCGCTCCATCTCTTTGGCGGAGAGCAGCTGCGGGTCACAGATGACGCCGCCCTTCGCCCCTCCGTACGGGAGCCCGAGGACGGCGCACTTGAAGGTCATCCAGATGGAAAGGGCCTTGACTTCGTCGAGGTCGACGGCCGGATGGAAGCGGACTCCGCCTTTGGTGGGACCGATGACGTCGGTATGCTGCGCACGCAGCCCGACAAATGTCTGCAGCCTGCCGTCGTCCATCCGCACAGGGATCGAGACGCTGAACACCCGCTGCGGTTCTTTCAGGAACTCGTACACCGAGGAAGGCAGCCCAAGGCGCTCTACCGCACCGGCAATCTGGTCCTGGGCAATCCGGAATGGGTTCAGGGTCTCCAGAGATGTGGACAAGGTGTTCCTCCCGACGCAGACCTAACGCCCGGACGGCCGCACTACTCCCTACGAAGTATAGCGCGCAACCGGCCCGGGCGAAACAGTAAATAGGAATTACTGATCAGCAGGTGTCTCGTCGTTCTTCTCTTCGTCAGGGCGGGCCGCCTTCGGCGTCTTGGCCCTGGGCTCGGTCGCCTTCTTGTCCTTGCCCACCAGCACCTGCGCCACCGAGGAGCGCGAGACGGTCACCTCTACCTTGTCCGCAATGCGAACCAGTGCCGTGTCCTCGCTGAGGTCCACGACCGTGCCGTGCAGTCCTCCCATCGTGACCACCCGGGCGCCGCGCTGCAGGCTCTTGATCATATCCTCGCGCCGCTTCTGCTCTTGCCGCTGCGGACGCAGGAGCAGGAACCAGAAGATGGCGATCAGGACGACAAACCATAGGATAGTCACGACAGGAGAATTCAAACTCAAAACGTTGCCTCCTCAGGACAAGTATGCCTGAGTTTGTGCTTCGACAGCCGCAAGGAGGCTCCTGCACCGCTAATTGTCGCCGGATCCGCTGCCGGAGTCGCCGCCCTGCTGCGTGTATTGAGAGGACCCGTCGCCACTGGATCCGCTGCCGCCACCAGGCAGCAGCTGAAGGACTCCGCCGCTCCCCGAGCTGTTGCCGGAGTCGCCGCCGGAGGAGCCGGTTCCGGCCGACGAATTGCCGCCGGAGTTGCCTGGGACGATCTGCAGCACCCCGCTGCCGCCATCCCCGTGGCCATGTCCCTGCCCCTTGCCATGGCCCTGTCCCTTGCCATGTCCCTTGCCGTTGCCTGCGCCCTGTCCGTTGTCGCCGTTGCCGTTGCCGTTGCCTGCTCCCCCACCATTGTGCCCCTGCGTACCGTTGCCATTCCCATTGTCCTCCAGGATGACGCTGGTGCCGGAGGGCGAGATGACGATCACGGGCGGCTGGGAGTTCTGCTTCTGCACAGTCGGAGGCTGGACCGGCGCGGTGTTGGAAGGCTGCTGTGTCTTGGTGCCGGTGAGGATGGGCAGCACCGCCTGCCCCGCCGGAGTCGAGGCGACGCGCTCGATCTCGCTGCCAAGGTGACGACCCTTGAAGTTCTGCAGCTTGACCCTGAGTCCGGCGCTCGCAAAGGTCTCGTACACCGCGTAGACGCCCGGCGAAACGTTGGCTTGCCTCGCCTTCGCGCGCAGCCAGTCCGGAAGGATCATCGCCGAGACGATGCCGTGCGTTCCGCGGGTGGCCAGGAACGCCTTGCCCATCGCCCGCGAGGCAAGCAGCTGCTGGCGCACGGCAGGGGGCACCTTCGTGCGGTTGCCGGCTGGGTATGTAGTGAGGATCACCGAAGCGTCGCTCCCCCGCGCCAGGAACCCGTCCTTGGCGGACGCGGCCATGACGGCGGCGACGGCCTGCGAAAGCAGGTCGCCCTGCAGGGACTGCACCTGAGAGAGCACGTTCCGGCCGTCCGCGTCCAAGCCTTGCGCGGAGAGGACGGCGCCGCTTGCGGTCAGCGCGAACTGCACGCTCGGGTTCACGTCGACGGTGGCGTACGCCGCGACCTGCGCACTGGCCTGGGGCAACGCCGCGGGCAGCAGCGCGAGCACGACGGCCAGCGCCGCTGCGGCGTAGCCGTACGGGCGCAGCCGTGCGGAGGGCACGAACCGGCGCTGCGTCATTTCGATCTCTTGCCCGACAACCGCCAGCGGCGCGCGGATGCGCGCGAAGCGGCCGCCCGGCAGGAGCACGATGGCATAACTGCCCCGTCGCTCAAGCACCAGCGCGCGCATCAGTCGTCACCGCCCGTCCGGAAGTATGAATGCAGGTAAGGGTAGTCGCCGCATAGCGCAACTGCTACGGCAACGATGAACTTGCGGTGCCGCTCGAGGGTCTTCCTGCTCAGGGCGACCTCCTCCTCCAGCTGCCGCATCGGCAGGCTGCCGCGCTCCAGCAGGTGCTGCCTCAGTTCTTTCCGGCGCGCAACCAGCGCGGCAACCTCCGTCGCAGCGGCCCTCGCATCGCGATGGCGCGGCGCGATGCGCACGAGGTCGGCGAAGTGGATGCCGAAGGCGGAAAGCGCCTTCTGGTAGCGGAGGATCTCCTCGCGGCGCTCCTCCTGGGCAGTGAGCTCCCGGTGGGCGGTGATGGCCGCCTCCGCCTCCAGCGGCAGCTGGGGCTCCGGGTCGCCGTCCTCGGTCTGCAGCGAGCTGAGCGGGATCTCCCTGCGCTGTCCTTCCCTGCGGTAATGGTCGATCAGGCGACGCTTGATCACCGTTTCCGCGAAGGGCAGGAAGTTTCCGCTGCGATCGGGGTCGAAGCGGTCGATCGCTTCGTTGAACGCCATCAGCGCGACCGACACTTCGTCGTCCTCGCCGAGTCGCACGTAGCGGCCGACCGTCCGGGTCGTCGCCCGCAGGACGAAGGGCGTGAAGCGCTCGATGAGCCGTTCGCGCGCCGCCTTGTCCGACTGCGCACGCGCAACGTCCGCAGGTGCCGGACGAGTGCCTGGCAGGAAGCTCACGACCACACCTCGCTCGCTCCGACTACATCATTCGAAGGACACTTCACAAATGTGGGGGCTAGCGCCGGAAGAAGAGATAACCGACCAGCGAAAGCAGCAGGCTGAGCAGCAGGCTGGTACCGAGCGGCAGGTACAGGGCGAAGTTGCCGCGATGAATGTAGAAGTCTCCGGGCACCCGGCTGAAGGGGCCGATCCGCCCGAGCAGCGCAACGAGCAGTCCGAAGGCGAACAAGGCACCGCCGAGCGCCATCAGGATCCGGCCGATCTGTGCCATGTCCTCAGAAGAGACCTCCTGACGTCGGCGGCATGCCGGCCCACGCGCGCCCTGCCGCGGACAGCTGCCTGCCGCGCGGCGTCCGTTCCAAAAGTCCGATCTGCAGGAGATATGGCTCGACGACGTCCTCGAGCGTGTCGCTCTCCTGCCCGAGCGCCGCCGCGAGCGTCTCGAGGCCGGAGGGACCCCCGCCATAGGCCCTGGCTAAAAGTTCGATGTATTCCCGGTCCAGCCGATCGAGCCCGTGCTGGTCCACTTCCAGGAGGTCCATGCCAGAGAGCGCCACTGCCTCGGTGACAATCCCCTGGCCGCGCACCTGGGCGTAGTCCCGCAGGCGCCGCAGGAGCCGGTTCGCGATCCGCGGCGTGCCGCGCGCGCGCTGCGCGATGTGGCCAACCCCTTCGGGCTCGATCGGCACCTCCAGGATGCGCGCCGCCCTGCGCACCACGGCCGAGAGTTCCTCCTCGGTATAGAACTGCAGGTGGCAGACGACGCCGAAGCGTTCCCGCAGAGGTAGGCTCAAAAGCCCGCTGCGCGTCGTGGCGCCGACCAGCGTAAAGCGGGGAAGGTCGATGCGCAGCGTGCGCGCGCCCGGGCCCTTGCCGATCACGATGTCGAGCGCCCCGTCCTCCATCGCCGGGTAGAGGATCTCCTCGACGGTGCGGGGCAGCCGATGGATCTCGTCGATGAACAGCACGTCGCCGTCGCCGAGGTTCGTCAGCGTCGCGGCGAGATCGCTCGGCCGCTCGATCGCGGGGCCGCTCGTGACCCGGATGGACGCCCCCATCTCCCGCGCGATGACGTGCGCGAGTGTCGTCTTCCCGAGTCCAGGCGGGCCGTGCAGCAGCACGTGGTCCAAGGACTCCTGACGGCTGCGGGCGGCTTCGATGAAGACGCGCAGCTGCTCGCGCACGCGCTCTTGCCCGATGCACTCGTCGAGCGTTTGCGGCCGCAGCCCGAGGTCCATGCGGATGTCCTCCTCGCGCTCACGGCTGGTCACGATGCGCTCGTCCACCGCACTCGCCTCCTACGCCCTCGCTTTGCCGGCGCGCGCCAGCGCGTGGCGCACCCGGTCCTCAACGGATCCCTCCGCTCCCGCCAGAAGCTCTTGCGCCCGCCGTTCGGGGAGCCCGAGCGCCAGAAGCGCCAGCATCGCCTCGTCCTGCACCGCGGCCGTCAGGGGCTGCGCCGCGTCGCCCATGCCGGCTTGCAGCCGGTCGCGCAGCTCGAGGACGATGCGCGCCGCGAGCTTGCGCCCGACGCCGGGGGCCTTGGTCAGTTGCCGCTCGTCGCCCTGCGCCACGGCGAGGGCGAGACCGCTCGGCGAGAACTGCGAGAGGAGCGCCAGCGCGACCCGCGGCCCGACACCGGAGACCGACAGCAGCAGGCCGAACAGCCGATCTTCCTCAGCGCTCAAAAAGCCGTAGAGCGACACGTCGTCCTCGCGGACGATCATGCGCGTCGTGACGCTCACTTCCCCTCCCTGCGAGGCGAGGTGCGCCACGGTGCCGGGTGTTGCATACACCCGGAAGGCGATGCCGTGCACATCCAGGACGACGGCGTCGTCCTCGCGGACCCGTACGGTACCCCGGAGTCCCGCGATCAAAGTGCCCTTGCCTCCCAGTCGGCCCGGAAGTACCCGCACAGTGCGATGGCGAGCGCGTCAGCCGCGTCGTCGCGCATGCGGGTGCCGCCAAGATTGAGGATGGTGCGGACCATGTGCAATACCTGCGCTTTCGTCGCCGAACCGTATCCCGACACCGCCTGCTTCACCTCTGGCGGAGTATACTCGGAAACCGGTATTCCGTACTGCGCCACCGCCAGCAGCGCAACCCCGCGCGCCTGTCCGACGGCGATCGCCGAGCCGACGTTGCGGCTGAAGTAGAGGCGCTCGATGGCCACCCGCTCCGGCTGCGACTGCGCGATCAGGTCGCTGAGCGCTGTGTGGAGCAAACGCAGGCGCTCCCCGGTCGGCTGGTCCCGCGATGTCGTGACCACGCCGTAGGAGAGCGCCGCAACCTGGTTGCCCGTGCCCCTGATGACCCCGTAGCCGCATGTCTCGATGCCGGGATCGATGCCGAGCACGATCACGTGGCCGCCCTCCCTGCGGTGCAGTTCGCCTGCAGGCTGGGCGGCTCCTCCTATCCGCCCAGTCCCTCAAGCATTTGCCAGGCTGCGCCAACGCTCCGTACCGCCACCCCCGAGGCGATGCGGCTGAGATCGGACGCCTGGAGCGCCGAGGCGCGCAGCCCCGTCATCTGGTCTACCCACCCGTAGCGCGGCGAACCGAAGAAGAGCGCAACCTGACCCTGCAGGATGCCGATGTAGATCGGCTTTCCGCCCGGCTTCGGCGTCAGGGTGACGTGCCCCGGCGCAACGCGCATGCGCCAGCCGGGCATCTCTCCGAGGAGCTGCTCGGGAGTGAGACGGGAAACCCCAAGCGCCGCAGCCGGAAAAGTGGTCTCGTCTACCCTGCCCCCGACGCCCGCCAAGCGGAACGTCACGAGCGCCTTGTCGCCGAGCCGCTGCACGGCGTGCGTCAGCGTCGGGTGCGATGCAGCGGAGAGGCTTGCGATCCGCGAACCGACGGCCGTCGCGCCGACGACCATGGCAGCGACGAGCAGCCCGATGAGCAGCCGTCGCTGGCTTTCCTGCAATCCAATCATCCCCCCGGGCGCTAGTCTGCGCCAACAGAGGGAATTTTAGGCGTTTTCGGCCTCGTCGCCGAAATCTGCGCTTGTGTAGACCTCCTGCACGTCGTCCTGCTCGTCGAGCGCATCCAGCAGTGCGAGCACCTTGTCCTGGTCATCGCCCGAGACCTCTGCGCGAACGGTCGGGTCCATCGTGAACTCCGCGGTGATCACCGCGTAGCCCGCCGCGATCAGTCCCTCGCGCAGTGGCCTGAGCTCCTCCGGCTTCGCGTAGACGGCGAAGGAGCCGTCCTCCTCGGGCTCCACATCGTCGGCCCCGAGGTCTGCCGCCGCGAGCAGCAGTTCCTCTTCGTCCGCCGCACGCACGCGGACCTTCGCCCGCCGTTGGAACATCCAGCCGACGCTGCCCGTCTCCCCCAGCGATCCGCCGTGCTTGGAGAAGAGGTGGCGGATGTCGGCCGCCGTGCGGTTGCGGTTATCGGTCATCACCTGCAGCAGGATGGCGACCCCGCCCGGGCCGTACCCCTCGTACTGGAGCTCTTCGTAGTTCGTGTCTTCCCCGCCGCCGATGCCACGGGCGATGGCGCGCTCGATGTTGCCGCTGGGGAGGTTCTCCGCGCGAGCCCGCTCGATCGCGGTGGCGAGGCGGAAGTTCGCTTCGGGGTTCCCGCCGCCCTGGCGGGCCGCGACGGTGATCTCGCGCGCGAGACGCGAGAAGACCTTGCCTTTCTGCGCATCCACGACCGCCTTGCGCCGCTTGATGTTCGCCCACTTCGAATGTCCTGACAACGCTTCGGCCCTGAGGGCCAGTCCCTCCCTGCGCAAGGTCCCAGGCACGCGCCAATGCGCCGCCCGCACCTGGGC
>JAKAPV010000042.1 GCA_021806845.1 Bacillota bacterium
TTTTGGACCTGCCCGAAGTGCAGGAGCTCCCATGATCGCGACATCAACTCCGCGCAGAACATCCTGGCCGCGGGGCTCGCGGCAGCTGCCTGTGGAGGGGCTGTAAGACCGGCGCGCACGAGTGCCGGCGCGCTCCGCTGAAGCAGGAAATCCCCGGGGCGACCCTGGGAATCCCCTTCGTTTACGAAGGGGAGGAGGTCAATGCCTATCCGGGCCTGTCCAACAAGGAACGCCGCACCGCGGCAGCGAACCAAGATACATTCGTGTCTGAAAGCGTGCGAGAGGAGGCGCTGCTGCCCGTTCGCCGATCCCCGGTCCGAACCGAATAAGGAGGTAGGTGCACGTGTCGGTCTGGAAGGCCGAGACCCACTCCGTTGAACCCATTCCTCTCTCTGAACGCCACGGCAAACCGGCGGACCTCTTCACCCTCTGGTTCTCCGCCAATATGCAGGTCACGACCATCGCGCTCGGGGCCGTGTACGTCTTCATCGGCATCCCGCTCGTGTGGGCGATCATCGCCATCATCCTCGGCAACCTGATCGGTGCCGTCTTCATGGCCTACCACAGCGCGCAGGGTCCCATCATCGGCGTCCCGCAGATGATCCAGTCGCGCGCCCAGTTCGGCTACTTCGGCGCGCTCTTGCCCCTCGTGCTCGTCATCATCATGTATCTCGGCTTCTTCGCCCTGAGTTCGGTGCTGGGCGGTCAGTCGCTCTCAAGCCTGGTGGGCGCGCAGGCGAGCGGCAGTTCGGTCACCGTCGGCGTCGTGCTGCTCGGCATCATCACCGCCTTGATGGCCGTCTTTGGCTACGACCTGATCCACGCGTACCAGCGCTACGTCTCGCTGATCTTCCTCGTCGCCTTCGTCGCGTTCACGATCGCGGCGGCGGCGAGCGGCAAGGTGCCGGGCAGCGTGTGGAGCTTCAGCGGCTTCAACCTCGCGGACTTCGTCGCCGGCGTGACGCTGGCCGTCACCTGGCAGATCACCTACGCCCCCTACGTGTCGGACTACTCGCGCTACCTGCCGAAGGACACCGGCGTCAATGCGACGTTCAACACCACCTTCTGGGGCACCGTCATCGCGTCCGTCTGGATGATGATCCTCGGCGCCGTCCTGACGGAGATCAACGCGAAGCTCTCGACCCCCGACGTGATCAACTCCATCGCGGGCGGACTCGGATGGCTGATGATGATCATCATCATTCTGGGTATCGTCGCCGCCAACGTGCTGAACGTCTACGGCGGCATGCTCACGACCGATACGATCTTCGGATCCTTCTCCCGAGGCAAGCCGTCGCCGTCGCGCCGCATCACGATGATCGCGGTGTTTGCGGTCGTCGGCATCGTCGTCGCGATCCTCGCGGAGGGCAACTTCTACGGGAGCCTCGAAAACTACATCGTCTCGCTGACCTACTTCGCCATCCCCTGGACGGCGATCAACCTGACGGACTTCTACCTCGTCCGCCACGGCAAGTACGACCCGGAGGCCTTCCTGCGGCCAGCGGGCTACGGCACGTTCAACTGGCTGGCGATCGTGGCCTTCATGATCGCCATCGTCGTCGAGATCCCCTTCATGTACACGGGGCTGTTCGAGGGGCCGATCGCGAAGGCGCTCGGCGGAGCGGACATCTCCTGGATCCCCGGCCTGATCATCGCAGGCGGCCTCTACCTATGGGGCGCGCGCCGCTACCTGCCTGCAGCACAATCCTAAGCGGCCCGCCACGCAGGCGCCCGGGACCTCGGGTCCCGGGCGCCTGCGTGCCCCCCGCACCGTCAACAGAAGACGTGCTTTGGCTACTCCCCTCGGCCCTGCCCCGCGCCGTCCTTGCGCATCGGAGTGCCGGGTGGCCGCTCATCCCAGCAGTCGAAGCGCCAGTCGGTGTGCGTCTCGTACCCAAGCCGCGCGCAGCGGAAGAAAACCTTCCCACCAGCTGTTCGCCCCGCCAGAATGTGCCGGCAGGTCGCACAGCAATGCCGCCCTTGCATCTCAGCACCTCCGCCGGGATTTGACCTCGTCGTTCGGCAAGCTCCTGCCAGCTGCCTGCACGGGCGGTCCACTCGTGTAAACTGGATGAAGTTTTGCTGGATCGGCCGTTTGGATCTGTCAAATCCCCTGCACACGTGGTATCTTGTGAAGGAAAGCACATTTTGTAGTGGCGGTTGCCCAGGCGCGGCATCGGCCGTGCGGCATCATTTGTGAGTTGATTCACATACTGGGGAACCGGGTCCCGCGGAGGTAAGGCAGATGCAAAGCAGGGTTCAGCACGCGACGCAGTGGGTCCGTCCGAAGAGCGCTCGCTCTCTCCTCGTCCGCGAACTGCGCAAGCAGTTCGGCCAGGCGGCGCGCGCCGCCGAGGAGATCGCGGAGGAGAGTCTCGCGTGGATGGGCCAGGTGCAAGGCATCACCCTGCCAGGCTGCGTGCGCATGTCGGTTCCCGCCACCTCCTCGCGGCGCTATGCGCCCGTGCGGCGCCGGATATGCCAGATCACCGCCGTCGACGTCGACGAGGACTCCGAGGTCTGGCAAGAGTTCGGCCTCGCCGTCATGCAGGGCCGGCGGCTGACGCGCTGGATCTACGAGATCTACCGCCAGGGAGGATTCGCGTCCCTGACGGAACTGGCGGCGTGGGCGAACCTGACGCCGACGGCGCTCGAGCACAGGCTCAAGCCGATCCGCAACCTCGGCATCTGGCTGCCCCACGTCGGTGGCCCCCAGGCAGCTCCGGACCGCCTGGCGCTGGAACCTTGGCTGATCCGCCGCTACCTCGAGCAGGGCAACGTAGACCGGGAGCGCGCGCTGCTCGGCATCACCGAGGGCGCCTGGCGCAGGATGCTGCGCCGCTTTACGCAGGCCGCCATCCACCCGATCGCGGCCGGTCCGATGCTCGGTTTGTCGCACATCGAGAGCCAGCAGCTCAAGAACCTGGCGTTCGAGGCGCAGCAGCGCGACCACATGAGCTCCCTCGTAGAGCAGCTGATGCGCGACGCGCTCTCTTCCCACAAGGACCCCGGCGAGAACCTCGCCTTTTCTCCGGCGCAAGGGCAGCGCTACCTCGAATGGCTCGGCACGACCGTCGACGAACTCGGACTGCGCAGTCTGCGCGAGGGCGAGATGCTCTTCTACGCGATGTCGGCCGACGAGGGCGCCGGAGCCCGCATGCGCTCCGCCCGCATCGTTCCCGTCCGCCTGCGCTTCTTTACGCCTGAGGATGCCCTGGCCGGTTACCGCGGGGCGTCGCGCCGCCGCGTCTTCGAGCTCAAGGTGGGCCGGATCCAGCGTTACGCGAACGAGGCCTGGCAGCAGGCGGGCCTCCTGTCGCTGCCGGACCTCGGCCTCCTCATGGGCATGCACACTGCGGCCGTCCGCCGGAAGATCGCGGCGCAGGACGGGAGCTTCATTCCGACGCGCGGGCGGATCTGGAATATCGGTGCGCGCCCGGTCGCGGCGCACCGCCGGCTGCGGGTGGCAAACGCGAACATCGCCGGCGATTAGGGGCGGGAAGTCCCCTGGTCGATCAGCAGATCGCCAAGGTGCTTGGCATATCGCAGGAGAGCAGGCACGATCTCGGTCACGAACGCCTCGCGCGCCCGGCTGCCGCCGGACGCCGAGGCGTTCAGTGCGCCTGTCAGCCGACCGTCCGCGCCGTAGAGGGGCACGGCTGCCGCGCACAGTCCCTCGTCCAGTTCGCCGTCCGAGAGCGCCCAGCCCTGGCGCCGGATCTCCTGCAGGGCGCCCGCGAGCAGCGGCAGGTCGGTGATGGTGCGCTCTGTGTACGCAGCGAGACGGCCGCTCGGATAGAGTTCCTGCAATTGCGGCAAGGAGTGCTGCGCCAGCAGCACCTTGCCGATGGCCGTGGCATGCGCCGGCAGGCGCGCTCCTTCCGCGAGCGCCACGCCAGCGACGACTCCGGGGGGCTCGCGGTAGAGATAGACGACATCGGTGCCGTCGAGCCTGCCGATGCTGGCCGCGACGCCCGCCTCCTGGGAGAGCTCCTGCAGCCCGCGCCGCACGGCCATCGCGCCGAACGCGCCCTGGGAGATCTGGCGCAAGCGGCCGGTCAGGAGGTAAGCCCCGCGTGCATCGCGCGCCACGTAGCCGAGTTCCTGAAAGGTGAGGAGGAAGCGGCGCACAGTCGCCTTGCCGATGCCTAGCTGCCGGCTCAGGGCGTGCAGGGGCACCGGCTCGCGAGCCCGCCCCAGCGTCTCGAGGAGTTCCATTGCCCGTCCGACGCTGCGCAGGGTAGACTCCATGCGATCCCTCCGCGTTTCATTGTGCGGTACGCTGTCCACAGATTGCAAGCTGATATCGCTTGGACATGGACGCTCCATATCTCTCTGTGGTACAACAAGGCTAATCGTTGAGAATGGAAGTGATCCCGTGGGCCTTTCCGCAGTCGGACCCGACTACTTCGAGATCGACGCGCTGCTCAGCGAAGACGAACGTTCTATTCGCTCCATGGTGCACGACTTCGTCGAAGCCGAGGTCATGCCCACCATCGGCGAGAACTGGCTGAAGGGCCACTTCCCGCGCGACCTGATCGGCAAGATGGCCCAGCTCGGCATCTACGGGCCGACGCTCCCGGAGAAGTACGGTGGCGCAGGCATCTCGCAGATCGCCTACGGAATGATCATGCAGGAGCTCGAGCGCGCAGACTCCGGCCTTCGCTCGTTCGCGTCGGTGCAGAGCGGTCTCGCGATGCACGCCATCTACCGCTACGGCTCCGAGGAGCAGCGGCTGTACTGGCTGCCGCGCATGGCGAAGGGCGAAGTGATCGGCTGCTTCGGCCTGACGGAGCCCGACGCCGGTTCGGACCCCGGCACGATGCGCACGCGCGCGCGCCGCGGCGGCAAGGGCTGGGTCCTGAATGGGGCGAAGCGCTGGATCACCAATTCCCCGATCGCCGACATCGCCGTCCTCTGGGCGCGCGACGACGAGGGGAAGATCCTCGGCTTCATCGTTCCGAAGGACACTCCCGGCATGTCGACGCCGGAGATCGAGACGAAGATCTCGATGCGCGCGTCGGTCACCGGAGACATCATCCTCGAGGACGTCGAGGTCGGCGAAGAGATGCGCCTGCCCGAGGCGAAGAGCCTTGGCGCGCCGCTCTCCTGCCTCACGCAGGCGCGCTTCGGCATCGCCTGCGGCGCCGTCGGCGCGGCGATGGACTGCTTCAACGAGGCCCTTTCCTACGCGAAGGACCGGATCGCCTTCCAAAAGCCGATCGCCCAGACCCAGCTGATGCAGGAGCGGCTCGTCGACATGCTCTCGCTCATCACGCGCTCCCAGCTGGTCGCGCTGCGTCTCGCGCAGCTCAAGCAGGAGGACGCTTACACCTACGCCCAGGTCTCGCTGGCGAAGCGCGACAATGTGCGCGCAGCGCTGGAGGTTGCCCGGATGGGCAGGGAGATCCTCGGCGGCAACGGCATCACCGTGGAGTACCGGGCCATGCGCCACTCGGCGAACCTCGAGACCGTCGACACATACGAGGGAACCTACGAGATCCACACGCTGATCGTCGGCCGCGACATCACCGGCCTGAACGCCCTCGGCTAACCCACTTTCTTGACCCTGTCCGGCCCTCGGCATAAAATGGCTTCATATCGGCGATGACGGAGAGCGGACGCGCTGCAGGGCGCACGAGCGAGCCGCGAAGGTGCAAGGCGGCCACCCGGGTGCATCCCACTCCCTCCGGAGTCCCTGCCCGAAGTCAAGTAGGCGCAGGCGGCCGCCCACCGTGATCGGGGAGAGAGCGCGGGCGACGTATGCCCGCAGCAGAGTGGTACCGCGGAAGCGCGCCTTTCGCCTCTGACGAGGCGGAAGGCGCGCAATGGCATAGGAGGAGTAGAGTGGACCAGAAGTATGACGCCGCAAGCGTCGAGCGCAAGTGGCAAGAGCGCTGGCAAGAGAGCGGCATCTACGAGTTCGATCTGGACAAGGCCACGGATCCCTACTACAACCTGATGATGTTCCCATATCCGTCTGCGGAAGGACTGCACGTCGGCAACGTCTACGCCTTCACCGGCGCCGACATCCACGGGCGGTTCCAGGCCATGCGCGGGCACGACGTCTTCGAACCGATGGGCTTTGACGCGTTCGGCATCCATTCCGAGAACTTCGCGATCAAGCGCGGCGTCCACCCAAAGACCCTGATCGCGCAGAACGTCGCGCACTTCCGCGAGCAGCTGCACCGCCTCGGCGGGCGCTTTGCATGGAACCACGCGGTGGAGACGACGGACCCCGACTATTACCGCTGGACGCAGTGGATCTTCCTGCAACTCTACAAGGGCGGGCTCGCGTACAAGCGCAAGGCGCCGGTCAACTGGTGTCCATCCTGCAAGACGGTGCTTGCCAACGAACAGGTCATTTCCGGCCGCTGCGAGCGCTGCGACACGGAAGTGACCCAGCGCGAACTCGAGCAGTGGTTCTTCGACATCACCCGCTACGCCGACCGCCTGCTCGAGAACCTCGACCACCTCGACTGGTCCGAAGTGATCAAGACAGCGCAGCGCAACTGGATCGGGCGCAGCGAAGGCGCGGAACTGCACTTCGCCCTGAAGGACCGCCCGTCGCAATCGATCGCCGTCTTCACGACGCGTCCCGACACGGTCTACGGCGCGACCTTCCTTGTGCTGGCCCCCGAGCACCCGCTCGTCGCGGAACTCACGAGCCCGGACCGCAAGGGCGAAGTCGACGCCTACGTCAGCGCAGCCCTGGACCGCAAGGCCGAGGAGCGCACGGCGGCCGGGGAAAAGTCCGGCGTCTTCACCGGCGGTCATGCCGTCAATCCCTTTAGCGGGAAGCCGGTGCCGGTGTGGGTCGCGGAGTACGTCCTCTGGGGATACGGCACCGGCGCCATCATGGCCGTGCCGGGGCACGACGAGCGCGACTTCGCCTTCGCCACGCGCCATGGCCTCCCGATCGTGCGGGTCGTGGCTCCGTCCGGTTACCAGGGCGGTGAACTTCTGGAACTCACCGAGGCCTACACGGAATACGGGACGGCGATCAACTCCCAGGAGTTCTCCGGCCTTCCGACCGAACAGGCGAAGCTTGCGGTGATCGCGCGGGCAGAGGATCTGCGCGTCGGCAGCCGCCGCACGAGCTACCACCTGCGCGACTGGCTGATCTCCCGCCAGCGCTACTGGGGTCCGCCCATCCCGATGATCTACTGCAAGGAGTGCGGGTTGCAGCCTGTCAGGGAAGAGGATCTGCCCGTGCTGCTGCCAGATGTCGTCGACTTCGTGCCGAAGGGAACCGGCGAATCGCCGCTGGCGGCGATCCCCTCGTTCGTCGAGGCGACCTGCCCGCAGTGCGGCGGGCCGGCGCGGCGGGAGACCGACGTCTCCGACAACTTCCTCGACTCCGCCTGGTACTTCCTGCGCTACCCCTCGAGCGGCGATGCCGTGCGCGCGTTCGACCCGTCGCGCACCCAGAAGTGGCTGCCGGTCGACATGTACATCGGTGGCAAGGAGCACGCGGTGCTCCACCTCCTGTACACGCGCTTCCTCTGCATGGCTCTCCACGACCTCGGCTTCCTATCGTTCGAAGAGCCGTTCCAGCGCTTCCGCGCGCATGGCATGATCACCCGCAACGGAGCGAAGATGTCGAAGAGCCGCGGCAATGTCGTGAACCCCGACGAGTTCTTTGACCGCTACGGGGCGGACACGCTGCGCGCCTACCTGATGTTCACCGGGCCCTACGAGGAGGGCGGGGACTTCTCGGACCATGGGATCGAGGGGGTGCACCGCTTCCTGCACCGCCTCTACCACCTGGTGCGGGAGAACGCGTCCGCTGCCCAGGGTGCTGCGCGCGAGGAGGTGGTGCGCCGCCGCCACCGCCTGATCCGTCGCGTCACGGAGGACATCGACGGCCTCAAGTACAACACGGCGATCGCGGCGCTGATGGAGCAGCTCAACTTCCTGCAGCGCGAAGAGCAGCCGTCGCGCGAGGATCTCCGGACGATGGCCCTGCTGCTGGCCCCCTTCGCCCCGCACATCGCGGAAGAGCTGTGGGAAGGATTGGGCGAACAGGGCTCCGTGCATGCGGCGCACTGGCCCGCCTACGACCCCGCGCTCTGCCAGGAGGACACGGTGACCATCGTCGTGCAGGTGAACGGCAAGCTGCGGGACCGTCTGCAGGTTCCCTCCGGGACGCCGGAAGCGGTCGTTCGCGAAGCCGCCCTGGCGAGCGAGGCCGTGGCAAAGCACATCGAATCGGTGCAGACTGCCCGCTACGTGTTCGTCCCGGACCGCCTGCTGAATATCGTGACCAGGTAGAGAGCGCAGGGCAAACTGCCGGAAGAGCCGGACGCCACTCGGGCTGTCCGGCTCTTCTGGCAGGGGGTTCACCCCTTCGGGTGGAATATCTGCGCGTCGACCTCGACCTTGACCTCGTCGCTGACCAGGAAGCGTCCGGCCTCGACGAGGACGTTCCACGTGAGGTTCCAGGCCTTGCGGTCGAGCTTGCCAGTCAAGGAGATGCCGATCCGCTCATTGCCCCAAGGGTCGGTGAACGACTGGCTGATCGTCGCGTCGAGGGTCACCGGGTGCGTGATGTCGCGGATGGTCAGGTTGCCGGAGAGCTTGTACTCGTCGCCGGACACCTGCTGCGCGCTCGTCATGCTGAAGTGCATCGTCGGGTGGTTCTCGGCGTCGAAGAAGTCCGCCGACTTCAGGTGCTTGTCGCGGTCGGGCTCGTTGGTGTTGACACTCGTCGTGGGGATGTCGATCGCGGCGTTCACCAGCTTTCCGTCCTGCACCTCGACCTTCCCGGTGATGTTGTCGAAGCGGCCACGGACGGTCGTCACGGCCATATGCCGGACCGCAAAGTTCGCCTGCGTGTGCGCGCTGTCAATGGTCCATTCCAAACCAGATACCCCCTTCACGTTGGTAGGATCTGTTGTGCATCGTAACTTGAATCACTATGGAATGTCAAGTAGTATAGGAAGGGGGTGTTCGCATGGACAACGATTTCTGCCCGGTGCACGAGGCGATCCAGTTCCTCCAGGAGAAGTGGGTGCTGCACATCGTGCGCAGTCTCCTGGAAGGACCGCGCGGCTTCAACGAGCTCTCCCGCTCCGTCGGCGGCTGCAACCCGGCGACGCTGACACAGCGCCTGGACCGGCTCGTGGAGATCGGCATCGTTGACAAGGAAGTGCAGTCCGTCATGCCGCCGCGCACGCAGTATCGGCTGACCGCCGCCGGGCAGTCGCTGCAGCGCGTCATCGAGGAGATCGACACGTGGGCGACGAGCTACCTGCGGCCCTCCGCCGACCGGGGAGCGGTGTGTGAAAAGCATTACCTCTCCAGCGAGACACCTTGACGCCCCCCGGCAGGGCCCCCTCAGACTGTCAGCCGCCCGCCCGGACGTAGAGCAGCAGGAAGGCGATCGCGTCCCAGGACACGTGCGCGAACACGGCGGGCCACAGGCTGCGGCTGCGCAGGACGAACAGCGCGAAGACCGCGCCAAGCGCGATATAGAACAGGAACTGGAGTCCCGAGAGGCCCCAGCTCAAATGGGCAAGAGCGAACGCTACGCTTGAGACGGCAACGGCGGGCCAGATGCTGCGGGGCCAGATGCGACGGAGCCCTTCGAGAAGATATCCGCGAAATACGATCTCCTCGGCGACACCTGCGGAGACGGCAATCGCCGGTACCTCCCACCAGAGCGAGTGCAGCCTGCCCGCTACTCCAATTTGCGATTGCACATCTCCCGTGTGCAGGAGCGCCCCGAAGACAACCGACAGCAGGATCGTGAACAGGAGGAGCGCGACACCCCCTGTCACGTCCGAAACGCGAAGCCCGCGCAGGCGAATGTCCTGCGCGTTCATGTTTTTACGCAAAAAAAGCCACGCGACAACTGGCATGGCGAGCTCGCCGATCGCGGAGGAGAGGGCAACGTTACGGCCGGACTCGATCGCACCGAGATTTGCGTGCAGCGCCGCGGGTGTCAGCGGCAGGCCCGCCAGCGCAAGGAGTGCGACGCCGGAAGCCACCTGCGCGAGGGCATAGGCCGCGATCAGCATGAGGAGCAGGCGCCAGCCGCTCGGTCGCCCTGCACCGAATGAGGGATACGGGCTCACGGCAGGGCCCCCTTGATCGGAAACGCGCGCCTCTATCATATCGCGCGATGCCCTGTGTGTCGCCGGCCGAAAGCGCCCCGCCCGGGATATGGGCGGGGCGCGCGGCCGCCAAGCTCAGGCGGATTCGGCGATCAGGTTGAGCGCGGAGCCGGCCCGGAACCAGCCGATCTGCTCCTCGCTCAGGCTGTGCCTCAGCTGCACCTTGTCCTGCGAGCCGTCCTCGTGCTTGAAGACGGCCTGCACGGCCTCGCCGGGCGCAAGATCCGCGAGACCGAGGATGCTGACGCGGTCGCCCTGGCGCACATTACCCCAGTCCGCCGGGTCGACGAAGGTCAGCGGCAGGATGCCTTGCTTCTTCAGGTTGGATTCGTGGATGCGGGCGAAGCTGCGCGCGATCACGGCGGCGCATCCGAGGTAGCGGGGCGACATGGCCGCGTGCTCCCGGCTGGAGCCCTCGCCGTAGTTCTCGTCGGCAACCACGGCCCAGCGCAGGCCGTGGGCCCTGTAGTCGCGCGCGATCTTCGAAAGCTGCTCCTCCCTGCCGCTGAGCTGCGAGATGCCGTGGCCGGCCTTCTCGCAGAAGGCGTTGTTGGCGCCGAGGAACATGTTGTCGGAGATGTGGTCGAGGTGTCCGCGGAAGCGCAGCCACGGGCCGGCAGGAGAGATGTGGTCGGTGGTGCACTTGCCCTGCGCCTTGAAGAGCAGCGGCAGGTCAAGGTAGTCCTTGCCGTCCCACGGCGCGAACGGCTCGAGGAGCTGCAGGCGGTCGGAATCCGGAGCCACGGCGAGCTGCACCCGCGAGGTGTCGACCGGCGGCGCGATGTAGCCCTTGCGGCTGCGCACAAAACCCTCCGCCGGGATGTCCGGCGCCTCAGACGGCGGCTCGAGGCGGAACTTCGTCCCGTCTGCGGTCTCAAGCTCGTCGGCCGTCGGGTCGAAGTCGATGCGGCCCGCAAGTCCGTAGGCGACCACGACCTCCGGGCTCGAGATGAACGCGAACGTGTTCGGGTTCGTGTCGTTGCGGGCCGGGAAGTTGCGGTTGTAGGACGTGATGATCGAGTTGCGGGGCTTGTCGCTGCCCTTTGCGGTGCCCTGTCCGCCGTCGACGTGGATGACCTCGTCGCGCTGCCACTGGCCGATGCAGGGGCCGCAGGCGTTGGCGAGTACGTTGCCGCCGATCTTGGCGAACACCTCGAGGAGCCCGTCGCGTTCGATCGTCTGGCGCACCTGCTCCGAGCCGGGGGTGACAAGGAAGGGGATGTGCATCTTGGCGCCATGCGCGATGGCCTGGCGAGCCACGTCGGCGGCCCTCGTCAGGTCCTCGTACGACGAGTTCGTGCAGGAGCCGATCAGCGCGGCCGAGAGCTGCACGGGGTACGTGCCCTTCTCGCCCTCCGCGCGCAGCTCCGCCGTCGTGCGGACGAGGTCCGGCGTGTGCGGGCCCGTCACGTTCGGCTTGAGGGCGGAGAGGTCGATTTCGATCACTTCATCGAAGTACTTCTCCGGCTCGCGCTCGACTTCGGGATCGGCGCTCAGCAGCGCGGCGTACCGCTCCGCGAGCTCCGCCTGCTCGGCGCGGGCCGTCGCCCGCAGGTACGCGGCCATCCGCGCGTCGAACGGGAAGACCGAGGTCGTCGCGCCGAGCTCGGCGCCCATGTTCGTGATCGTCGCCTTGCCGGTGCAGCTGATCGTCTGCGCACCCGGCCCGAAGTACTCGACGATCTTGTTCGTGCCGCCCTTGACCGTCAACTTGCCGAGCACCGCGAGGATGACATCCTTCGGCGATGTCCACCCGCTCATCTTGCCGGTCAGCTTGACGCCGATGCGGCGCGGGTAGAGGACTTCCCAGGGAAGTCCGGCCATGACGTCGACGGCATCCGCCCCTCCGACGCCGATCGCTAGCATGCCGAGGCCGCCGGCATTCGGGGTGTGCGAGTCGGTGCCGATCATCAGGCCGCCGGGAAACGCGTAATTCTCGAGAACGACCTGGTGGATGATGCCGGAGCCTGGCTCCCAGAATCCGAGCCCGTACTTCTGCGCTGCGGAGCGAAGGAAGTCGTACACCTCGCGGTTCGAGACCACCGCGTTTTCCGTGTCCGGTTCCGCACCGACGCGGGCGGTGATCAGGTGGTCGCAGTGCACGGTCGTGGGAACCGCGGCCTGGCTGCGGCCGGCGTGTGCGAACTGCAAGAGCGCCATCTGCGCGGTTGCGTCCTGCATGGCGATCCGGTCCGGGTGCAGCTGCAGGTAGCTCTTGCCCGGCGTCAGATCCTGGTTCTGCGCGTCATGCAGGTGTCCAAGCAGGACTTTCTCCGCGAGGCTCATCGGACGATTGCCAAGGCGCTCGCGCACGACCTTCAGATTGGCCTCGAGACGGGCGTAACCCTCTGCAACGAACTGAGGCGTCGATTCGATCGTGGCCATGTTGTGATCCCTCCCGTAGCGGGCACCGTGCTCGCGGTGTCCGAAAAACCATCCCTATTGTACATTCTGGTTTTCTCGATTTGGACGGTTGCCCATGCCGAAACAGAATGCCGGTCCAAGGATTGCGTACCAGCGCCGACGAAAACCACCGAAAAAGCCGGATGAGCCCGCTGCGCGGCGCCAAACGCCGGACCGGCGGGCATATCCGTCAGAATCTGGAGCTGAACCCCCTGCAATTCCTTTCGCTCTGTTAAAACGCTGTGTGGGCAGCCCTGGAAGTTGGGTATACTGACCCCTGAGGTGGAAAGCAGCGGCAAATGCAGCGGTCCTGCAGATCGAACAGACCATCGTCAAGCTGCCCTCGACCGACCAAGAGTTCCTCTACCGCCGCCTGGAGCGGGTGCTAAATCTCGCGTCCAGCTACAAGAGGGGCTCAGACTTCAGGAAGAAGCGCTTCGCTGCCGACTTGAAGTGCCCGCGCTGCGGTAACAGTCGCATCCATCGCCACGGGAAGTACAAGGGTTGGCATCGCTACAGGTGCCTTGGCTGTAAGAAGACCTTCAACGATGCGACTGCTTCCCCGATGGCGGGGACCCACTACAGTTTGCAAAAGTGGCTCAAGTACGCGGAATGCATGAGTCGGGGGATGTCCGTGCGGCGCACCGCGCAGGAAGTTGGCATCAGCATCCCGACTGCCTTCTACTGGCGGCACAAGATCCTCACCGCGTTGCGCAACCTGCCAAAGCCCTCCCTGACGGGCATTGTGGAAGCCGATGAGACCTTCTTTAGGGAGTCCGACAAGGGGCAACGCCATCTGAAACGCCAGCCCCGCCGCAGGGGTGCTTCGGCACCGCTCCGAGGCATCAGCCACCACCAGATCTGTGTACTCGTCGCGCGCGACAGGCAAGCAGCGACGGTTTCTGAAGTTAGCGGGCGCGGGCACGTTACAGCGAAACAGATCGAGACAGTCCTGGACGGTGTGCTGCACGACTGCGTACTCTGTTGCGATGCGGCGGCGGGCTACCGCAAGTACGCCAACACGAAGCAGATTCCGCTGCAGGTCCTGAACGCCACGCGGGGCGCGAAGAAGTACGGTCTCTACCACCTCAATAACGTCAACGCCTACCACAGCCGTCTGAAGCGCTGGATCAATCCCTTCAACGGCGTGAGTACCAAGTATCTACCGAACTACCTTGTCTGGTTCCAGCGGCAAGACTCGATGGGGATGCTACCGCGTTCAGTGGTTGCGAACCGTCTTCTGGATCACAGCCACTTGCCCACGGTGTTCACCACAACGAAAAGGCTACTTTAGACTTGAGTTCTTAATGAATTGGAGTATACTGGAAATCGGAGGAATTCCTGAATCCGTGAAGGAGGTGCGTCCTGGGCCACTAGGATACCATGTTGTGGAATTTGGGCGTCGGGTAAAGAGTTCAGCGATGGTCGATAGAGGGATCTGATCGTGGCTGCAGTGGGCGACGTTGCGGTTGGGGGCGATCGACGCCTCGCTCGGCGATGAAGGGACAGCCCTCAGCCTGAGGGATGAGGGGTTAGCCTGGTTGGGGCCGGGGCTACGCGCCGCAGAGGCGGTAGAGGTCCTGGAGAACGGGCAGCCAAGGCGAGCCGCGTCCGAGTTGGAGCCAGTAGCTTCTGGCGTGCCAGGTCACCTTCGCGGCCAGCGTGATGATGCTCTGGATCACCGTCCGGATACGCCGCCGCTGAGCCGGCTTGCGGATCGGCACCTGCATCAGCGTGAGCGTCTTCTGTCCGATGAAGCGGAGCAGGTTATAGGCAAAGAGCGCGAACTGCAGGACGAGGTTGTTGGTGGCGAACTTGCCCGACGGCAGCCGCTCGATATCAAGGTCCGTTTTGAGCTCACTGTGGTATTGCTCCGAGGTGCCGTGATCGCGATAGAGCTTGATGATGCGCGAGGCGGGCTGGTCGAGGCTCGTGTACCAGGCGGACACCTCGATCTCCGGTTCGATCAGCGCCTGCCCGTTGCGAAGCGTGGTGCGCTCGACCACCTCGAAGACCTCGAAAACAGGCTCCTTCACCTTGCGCACCGTCACCCGCCGCTTGCCGCGGTACACGGTCTTGCCTAGCCGTTCCTGGACCGCATCGCCGTGCTCTTTGGCGATCGCCAGCCAGAGTTCAGGGTGCTTGCGATGCAGGTTGCGCTTGACGACGAAGTCGATGACGAGGTCCTGGCACTCCTGCAGCGTGTCGGCGCTGTCGTGTCCGGAATCCACCCGTAAGAGGAGCTTCTGGTCCGTGATCCGACGCGCACAACCTACGCTTTGCCGGATGAACTCCACGGCGCCGTTCTGGCTGTGCACGCTGCCACCGCGCAGCTCGCCGCCCACGGCATAGCCCTCGAGACCCAGGTAGGCGAAGATCGGCGCATAGCCGAAGAAGCCCTTGTATGTGTAGCCGATGCCTTCCTTCTTCGTCTCGGAGTTGTCGAAGGGCGACACGTCGATATCGAGGGGGACGTAGCTGTAGTCCCGCTCGTCAAAGTGCCAGGTCACAGGGCTGATCGTCGTGCGCATGCGGCGCAGGAGATCGGCCGACTCCTCACGCAGGATGGCCGTCCAGTCGGCGCCGCTCGCCGCCAGGTCCAGACGCTGTCGCAGCGTCTGGCTCGACGGGACTTCCTGAAGGCCGAGCGCCAGCCGGTAGAACTTGTCACGGCGGAAGGGCTCAATGTGATCGAAGTCGCTCTTGCCCTGACAGAGCAGCCCGACATATGCGAACGCCACATCCGCATGGCTCACCTGCGGCCCCACCTGACCGGGCAGATGCATCGCATTCAAACGCTGCCTCAGCTGCGTCTTGCCGAGGAGTTCACCCACCACACTCAGCCCTGCGTGCGTCGTGATGACCTCGTCCGACTCGCCAATCTTGAAGCGCATCCCGTCACCTGCCAGGTGAAGTTTCCTACACCCGCATATTCGACGTTAGCGCCTCCAATCTCCTCCGCCCGTTGTCATACGCTGATTAGCTTATCTTAAGATCACGGATTCAGG
>JAKAPV010000043.1 GCA_021806845.1 Bacillota bacterium
GACCTCGAGCTGCACCTCCTCACAGCCGGCACCCACGGCGGCATCCCCGAGGTGGAGCGCTCGCTCGGTCTGCGCAGCGTCGCGATCGGGACGGGGCAGGAGAAGGAGGCGTTCGTGCGGGCGCTGGGGCCGGAGCAGGTCGTGGCCATCGGCAATGGCCGCAACGATGCCCTGATGCTCGCGCTTGCGCGCCTCGGCATCTGCGTCCTCGGTCCGGAGGGCGCGGCCCGCGCCGCACTCGATGCGGCGGACATCATCGCGCCGTCGCCGGACGTCGCACTTTCTCTCCTGCTCCGCACGGACCGGCTGAAGGCGACCCTGCGCCGGTAGGAGGCGGCTTCCCATGATTTCACGGGATCTCCTGGAGGACGTGCGGGCCGCGGTGGCAAACCGCAGCCTGCATGCGGCCGTCGCGCAGTCGGTCGATCGGCACAGCCTGCCCGCCGCCGCCGCGATGCCGAAGGGGCAGCGCGAGCTCCTGCGCGTCCGTGCCCGCGCCGCGCGCATGGACGCGGTGCGCTCGCTGGGGGAGCTCTGCGAGCGGTTCATTGCCGCGGCGGAGGCGCGCGGCATCCGGGTGCACACGGCCGCGGACGGCAAAGAGGCCGCCCGCATCGTGGCGGAGATCGCGCAGGCGGCCGGCGCGCGCAGGGCCGTGAAGTCGAAGTCGATGGCGAGCGAGGAGATCGCGCTCAACGAGGAACTCGGGCGCGCCGGCGTGACGCCGCTCGAGACGGACCTCGGCGAGTATATCGTGCAGCTCGCGGGCGAGCGCCCCTCGCACATCATCGCGCCCTGCCTGCACAAGTCCCGTGCGGAGATCGCCGAGCTCTTCTCCCGCGAGGCGGGCCGGGAGATTGCCACCGATACGCCGTCGCTCACGGGCTTTGCGCGCGAGCGGCTGCGCGAGGAGTTCCGGCGGGCCGACATCGGCATCAGCGGGGCGAACTTTCTCGTGGCGGAGGAAGGCTCCCTGGTGATCGTTTCGAACGAGGGGAATGCGCGCTTCTCCACGACCGTGCCGCACATCCATGTCGCCGTGGCCGGCGTCGAGAAACTGATCCGCGACTACGCCGCGATGCAGGACGCCCTGCGCCTCCTGCCGCTGAGCGCGACGGGCCAGCGCATCACGAGCTACGTCTCGGTCGTGCGCGGGCCGGCAGCCGCCGGCGAGGACGGCCCGCAGGAAGTGCACGTCGTACTGATGGACGCCGGGCGCAGCGACATCCTCGGCGGACCTTACGAGGAAGCGCTCCTGTGCATCCGCTGCGGCGCCTGCCTCGACATTTGCCCCGTCTACCGCCAGACCGGCGGCCACGCGTACGGATCCGTATACTCCGGCCCGATCGGCGCCGTGCTGACACCGCTCCTGCGGCCCGACGCCCAGGCGCAGGCCCTGCCCTTCCTCTCGTCGCTGTGCGGGGCCTGCTCCGACGTGTGCCCGGTCGGCATCCACCTGCACGAACACCTCGTGGCGCTGCGGGCGCGGGCGGTCGCGCAAGGCGCGGCATTCCCGGGCGAGGCGGCGGCATTCCGCGGCTTTAGGCGGGTCTGGGCGACGCCCCGCCGCTACCGGACGCTCAGGCCGCTCCTGCCCGGCGCGCTGCGCCTCGCGCAGACCCGCGGACCCCTTGCCGTGTGGCGCCGGGGGAGGGGCATCCCTCCGGTGGCTCCCGCACCCATCGCGAGGCGGCTGCGGGCCGAGGGACTGATCGAGGGGGACGCCTGATGGAGATCGCGCTCTTCACGACCTGTCTTGGGGATCTCTTCGCCCAGGATGCCGTCGCCTCGACGGCGCGGGTGCTGCGCCGCCTCGGACACAGGCTCACACTGCCGGCGCAGACCTGCTGCGGCCAGCCTGCCATGAACAGCGGCTTCCCGGCGCAGGCGCGGCCGTTCGTCGCCGCCTACCTCGAGAACTTCCAAAGCGCCGATGCGGTCGTGGCGCCGTCGGGATCGTGCGCCGCCATGCTGCGCCACGGCCTGAGCCAGTTCTATCCCGGTGACGAGGCGGCGCTGCGGCTCGCGGAGCGGACATACGAACTGACGCAGTTCCTTGCCGAGGTGCAGGGGCTCGACCGCCCGCCCGGCCGTTTCGCCGCCCGGGTGATCTATCACGAGTCGTGCCACCTCGCCCACTGGCTGCACGCCGCGGGCGAGACGGAGCGCCTGCTGCAGGGCATCGAGGGGCTGGCACTGCTGCACTTTCCAAATCCGCAGCTCTGCTGCGGTTTCGGCGGCACCTTCGCCGTCCACTTCCCGGAGCTCTCCCTGGCGATGGCGGACGAGAAGGTGTCCCAGCTGCCAGAGCAGCCGCCCGACTTCCTGGTCGCGAGCGACCAGGGCTGCCTCATGCAGCTGGGCGGCCGGCTGGAGGCGCTTGGCCGCAAAACGCGCCCTCTCCATGTCGCGGTGCTGCTGGACCGGGCGGGTGTAGGGGAATGAACCGCGACGCGTTCCTCGCGCGCCTGCGCTCACGCCCCGCCGGCACGCATCTGCCGCCGCTGCCGGACCCGGTGCCGCCGCGCCCGCCGGCGTCGGACGATCTCTGCGCAGCCTTTACGGAGGCTGCCCTCGCGACCGGAAGCCAGGTTGTACGCGGCGGAGCGGCAGAGCTGCGCGCCGCGCTGCGGACCTTCGGGCGCGCGGAGGCGGCGCTCGCGCAGGAAGCGGCGGAGATCCGGCAGCTGCTCGGGGATCTCCCGGTGCTGCCGCCCGGCGCAGATCCCTTTCTTGCGGCGTGGGGGATCTCGCTGGCTGAGGCGGGGCTCGCCCACACCGGCAGCGCCTGCCTGCGGCGCACGGCCAGTACCTCGCTCCTGCCGTCCCTCGTGCCGCCGCGCGCCGCAATCGTGGTGCCGCTGAAAAGCCTTTACTGGGAACTGGGAGATTATCTCGCGCAAGCACCCGCTTCAGGCACGGTGCACGTCGTCAGCGGTCCCAGCCGCTCGGCCGATATCGAGAACGACCTTTCCATTGGGGTGCACGGCCCGGGGGAGGTGCTCTACCTCGTCTGGGAGGCGGATTGACCGTCGCGGGCCGCGGTATGAAGCCCGGCATGCAGTTGGGAGGCGAACGGATGGATGAGGCTCTGGTGCTCCGAATCGCGGCCGCCGCAGGTGTCCCGGAGCCTACGGCCGCGCAGCGGGCGAGCGGCTGGTCGCTCGCGGGCGAGGTATGGCGCGTGCGCGCGCCCGGGCAGGAGTACGCGCTTCGCTTGTACGCCGACGGGCACGAGGTGTCGATGCAGGCGGAGTCTGCCATCTTGCGGGCCACTCAGGAGTGCGGTCTGCCCGTCCCCGGCGTGCGCGCCGCAGGCACGCATGAGGGGCGCGCCTACCTGCTCACCGACTGGTGCACGGGCGAGACGGTCCTCGAAGCCCTCTCACGCTTGCCGCAGGCGGCGGAATTGCTCGGCCGCAGCTTCGGCCGGGCCCACGCGGACGTGCACCGCATCCAGGTGCCGGCCGGCCTGCGCCAGGCGGGGGCGGCAGGCGACCGGCTGCTGCACCTCGACTTC
This sequence comes from Bacillota bacterium, assembly GCA_021806845.1. Classification (GTDB taxonomy): domain Bacteria; phylum Bacillota; class Sulfobacillia; order JAJZYS01; family JAJYTV01; genus JAJYTV01. Next base: position 3,521 of record JAKAPV010000043.1, read on the forward strand.
CACCTGCTGAACGTGCTGACCGACGGCAGATCCGTGACCGCCATCCTCGACTGGGAGAACGCCCGCGCCGGAGACCCGCGCGAGGACGTCGCCAGGACCGTGTCGGTCATCCAGATCCATGCGCCGCAGATGGCGGGCGGCGGCGCAGGACGGCTCGCCTTGCGGTCCTTCCTGCACGGCTACTTCGACGGGTACCGGGATCTGGGCGGCTGGGCCCTGGAGGGCATGGCGCCTTATTACGCGTGGGCCGGCGAATTCGCGGTACGGGATCTCGCGCCAAAGGCGGGCGGGACCATCCTGCGGCGCGCAGAGCGCTGGGCGCGATGGTGGCGCCACAGGGCAAGGGCATAGGCGACCGAGGTGCTCCCGTGGCCGCACATATGCGCCCCTATACGGGCGTTTCAGATCTGGTGGCCATGCAGAGGCTCGCGCAGGAAATCTGGACGCCGTACAGTCGCTGGCACATCGGAGATTTCGCCTGGGACTGCGCGAAGCGAGACGGCTGCTGTGTGCGTAGGACCAGTACGAGACGGCCCAGACGACAAGGAAGAATACGACCGCGATGACGATGAACACCCGCTGGCACCGCCTTCCGAGAAGGCTCCGAAAGGCATGCACCGCCGGGTGTCGAGATGTGACATGCGGGCCGCGTTTCCGGTCAAGGCATCGAGTCTGAGGGAGGGGCCTCCCCGCTATCCTCCGACGGCGCGCGAGAGGCCGAGCGTCAGGATCAGGAGGCCGAGCCACCCGGCGCCGAAGGCAAGGCGCTGCAGAGGCGGCACGGGGATGTTCGGCGCCGCCATGCGGCGGTAGGAGAAGAACTGCCAGAGCAGCAATGCCGCGATGATCAGGGCGATCACAGAGTGGCTGAGCCAGGCCACCAGCAGGAGGACGGGGATTCCCACCCACCAGATGCGGCGATCGACCGCCGCCACCATGCGGCCGCCGTCCAGCGGCCAGACGGGGATCAGGTTGAAGGCCTGCAGGAAGAAGCCGAAGTAGGCGAGGGACAGCAGCACCGGTTGCCGCAGCGCGAAGCCGAGCAGCAGGCAGGCAAGGCTAGCGAGGGTTCCGGCCAGCGGGCCAGCCGCGGCGATCACGTACTCCTGCTGCGGCGTCTGCGGCCGCTGGCGCAGGAAGATGGCCGCGCCGAAAAACGGGATGAACACGGGAGCCCCCGCCGGCATGCCGTACCAGCGGATGGCGATGAAGTGGCCGAGCTCGTGCAGCAGCAATAGGACGGCGAACCCGACCCCGAACGTCCAGCCGAAGCTTGCGCCGTAGATCCAGGCGCTGACGAGAAAGCTCAGACCAGAGCCGAGAAACGGGATGTGCAGGGCAAAGAGCGCGATCGTCTTGAGCTTCGCGAGCACGAGCACGATCGCCGCCCCGATCGCCGAGAGGCGGCGGCGCCATCCCGGCGGGCCGCTCTGCCCGTCCGTCATGAGGCGCGCGGCGTGCCGAGCACGCTGAAGCCCCGCTCGACGGCGATCGGCCAGAGAGACTTGTCCGGGCAGACGGCGACGGGGTGCCCGACGGCTTCGAGGAGAGGGAGATCTTCCGCGCCGTCCGCGTAGTAGGAGATGTCGTCCAGCGCAGGAGGCAGGCCGCGGGCGGCAAGATGCTCCCGTACGCGGGAGAGCTTTTCCGCACCCCGGCAGACGGGACCGGCCAGCGACCCGAGGTAGCGTCCGTCCTGCTCCGCGACCCGTGTCGCGATACAGGCCTCAAACCCGAGCGCGGCTGCGACGGGCTCCGCCAGCGGGTGCACGGTCGCGGTGACGAGCCAGAGCTCCGCGCCTGCCGCGCGGTGGCGCCGAAACTCCTGCCGCAGTTCGTCGCGCACCGCCTCGCGGACCGCGACCGACGCAACGGCACAGGCCTCCGCCAGCTTCCGGGCGTCGAGACCCGTGAGGTATCTCGCAAACGCCTGCGGCCACCAACTGCTGAGTGGAGTGCTGCGGGTCGCGGCCCTGGCGACCACCAGGCGTGCCACCAAAGCGGCCAGGCCGTCGCGGCGGATGCCGCGGCGCCAGAGCTCCGGCATCAGGCGGGCATAGGCGTAGCCGTCAATCAGGGTGCGGTCGAGGTCAAACAGCGCGAGGGACAAGTGCTCGCCTCCTGCCCGCTCGTTCGCGCTTATCCGCATTCTTCCCTGTTTGTGGCGGACTTCAGCGATAGGCCCGCCGGTACTGCGTCGGGGGCGTGATTTCGAGGTGCAGCGCGCGCTGCGCGTTCAGCGCCCAATGCGGGTCGCGCAGGAGGCCACGGGCCAGGGCCACGAGATCCGCCTGGCCACTGGAGACGGCTGCCTCTGCGAGTTCCGGGAACTCCATGCGCCCGACCGGCATCGCCGGCACGCCCTGCGCCTTCACGGCGGCGGAGAGCGGCAGGCGGAAGCCCGGCGGCTCGGGTTCCGCCACCGGCGCGTTGCCGCCCGTCGTGCAGTCGATCAGGTCGACGCCATGCTCGCGATGCAGGCGGCTCGACACCTCCAGGGTGTCCGAGAGGGGATAGCCTCCCTCGGCACCCGCCTCGAGCATCGAGAGGCGGGCGAAAACCGGCTTTTCGTGCGCAAACACGTTGCGGATCGCGTCCGCGACCTCGTACATCAGCCGGGCCCGTCCGCCGAGGTCCCCTCCATACGCGTCCTCGCGCTGATTGCTGATGGGCGAGAGGAACTGGTGCAGGAGGTAGCCGTGCGCGCCGTGGATCTCGACCATGTCGAACCCGGCCTCATTCGCCCGGCGCGCGGCGGCCGCGAACTGGTCGACGACCTGTGCGACGCCGTGGCGGTCGAGGGCCTGCGGGACTCTGTAGCGATCGGAGAAGGCGATCGGCGAGGGCCCGACGTTTTCGAAGACGGGGTCCGCCTTGCGTCCCGCGTGGCCCAACTGGAGACCGACGGCGGCGCCGTGCGCGTGCACGAGATCCACGATGCGGCGCAGTCCGGGGACCTGGGCGTCGTCCCAGATGCCGATGTCGTGCGGGCTCAGGCGGCCGTGCGGCGCGACCTGGCTCATCTCGAGGATGACGAGGCCGACGCCGCCGACCGCGCGCGCCCCGTAGTGCACGAAGTGCCAGTCGGTGACCGTCCCGTCCTCGCGCGCGGAGTATTGGCACATGGGCGACATGACGATGCGGTTGCGCAGCTCCAGGCTGCGGGCGGCATACGGGTCGAAGAGGTGGGGCATTCCAGGAATTCCTCCTACGCGGGCAAGCGTAGCGCGAACACTTTGGATTGTAAAGTGCGGTGGTACGTACGGCCGCGAGGTACCCGGGAGGCCCAGGCTGGCGCAGCGGGCCGCCGCCGCAAGCGGCGCCGGCCCGCCGGAGTCACGTGGAGCGCCAGAGGTCAGCCGAGGCTTGTCGCGATCGCCTGGAAGAGCGGCGCGCCGCGCCCGGTCACCGGATCCCAGCCCGGCCCGCAGCTGTAGCCTGCGACGCCGGCGTAACTGTTGTTCCCCTGCACGATGTCGCGGAACACCGAGGCGGGGAGGGTGTAGAGGACCTCCTGGAGATTCTTGCGACCGACCAGGGCGCGCATTCGCAGGGCGGCTCCCGCCGCGACGGGGGCCGCGACGCTGGTGCCGCCGACGACGGTCAACTGCGCCTGGAACACGACCTGGTAGCCCGTCAAGGGATCGGCGTTCAGCGCGAGATCCGGGACACCGCGCCCGGCCTGGCCCTGGGGCAGAACTGGAAGCTGATCTGCGGGCGCCGCGAACACCTGGCTGAAGCCGCCGCCGCTCGCGCCGTTCTGCGCGATGTCCGTCCAGCCGGTCTCCGTGATGGTGCCGTCCTCCGCGATCTCGAGGTGCGTGCCACCGACCGCGATCGCGTGGGGGACGCACGCCGGCGCGTCGACCTGCGCAAAAGCCGGGCCGCCTGGTGCCTGGAGTCCGTAGGCACCCTGGTCGCCCGACGCGATGAACGTGTCGGCGCCAGCCGCCAGGAGGCGCTGCACGAGGAGATCGATAGCCTGCAGTTCGGCCGGCGGGAAGAGCGTCTCTCCATCGCCGTAGCTCACCGACACGACGTCCGGCCGCAGCGCGAGCGCCGCACGCAGCGCGTCGACGACGTAGACGCTGAAGGCGGCGTCGCTCGAGCCGGGCGGCGCTTCAAGAAAGTACACCTCGCCTCCCTGCGCCGCGGCCCAGAGCCATTCGAGGTCAAGGGTGGCCTCGAGGTCCACCGGCTCGAGACCAGGGTCGACGACGCCGCGGGCGATGCGCCGCACCTTCGGCTGCAGGCGCGGCAGGCCCATCTCCATGCAGAAGAGATCGAGGTCGGACTGGCGATACCCGGAGCCGAACTCGAGGAGGACGGCGCGGCCGGTCGCCTGGGGCAGCTGGTCGAACGCGTAGGCCCGCGCGATCGCGCCCGGGCGCAAGCCGACAAATGGCGCTCCTTGCGGAGCGAACGGGCGGGCGGCGCGCCGTGCGCGCGGCGTGCTGGTCAGCCCGACGACCGCCGCTACTTCCGCGGAGAACTCGCGGGGGAGGGACGGCTCGCGGTCGGGCACGTAGCCATTCTCACGCTCCCGCATCTCCAGCCCGAAGGCCCGTTCCACCGCAGCGCAGTCGCCGGAAGCGAAGAGGACGCCCGCGGCGGTGTCGGGCGGCGAGACGGTGCAGCCTGAAGCCGTAAGGTGGCGCAGTAGCCCAGCGAGCACACCGCCGCCAAGCTCGGATCCGCTATGGCGCAGGACGAGTGCGACCGTCAGCGGGCGGGTATGGGGCAGCCGGTCGGCGCCAACGCCGGGAGCGTGTCCTGTAAGCTGCGAAAGGTGCATGATGATCCCTCCGGAAATGATCACTTGTATGTACCGTATGCGGCCAAAGACGCGCCTTGTCAGGGCCGTCCGCGGTCACCTTAAATGTTTCGTTCCGATGTGGTGTAAAGAGGAGGTAGCGCGCATACAACGAATGATGCAGACGAGGGAAAGAAGATGCGGGAGACGAGACGCCCTCGCTCTGCGCGCGCATCAAAACGCCGGGAAAACCTTCGCGCATCACCGTTCGGTGCGGTCCGCGAAGGCGCGGGCGATCAGGCACCCGCTTTCCTGAAAGCGATTCATTTCGGACAAGGGGGTCGGTTTCTTGAGCGACGAGACCTCGGGCGTTTCCGAAGCTGAAATTGCAGTCCACTGGGGAGAAGAGTCCTATTTCCATCCGCCGGCGAGCTTCGTGGCGCAGGCGAATATGCAGGACAAGAGCGTCCGCGAGCGCTTCAGCCTCGACAACTTTCCCCAGTGCTTTGAGGAGTTCGCCGAACTCCTGACCTGGGACAAGCGCTGGGACAAGGTGCTCGACACCTCGAACGCGCCGTTCTTCAAGTGGTTCGTGGGCGGCAGCCTCAACGCATCCTACAACTGCATCGACCGGCACCTTGCGCAGCACAGCAACAAGACGGCCATCCACTACGTGCCGGAGCCGGAGCACGAGGCGATCGAGCACGTCACCTACCGCGAGCTGTGGGTGCGCGTGAACGAGTTCGCCGCGCTCCTGCGCGATTTCGCAGGTGTACAGCAGGGCGACCGCGTGACGATCCACATGCCGATGGTGCCGGAGCTCGCGATCGCGATGCTGGCCTGCGCGCGCCTCGGCGCGATCCATTCGGTCGTCTTCGCCGGCTTCAGCGGCAAGGCGGCGGCGGACCGCATCGTCGACTCGGAGTCGAAGCTCTTGATCACGATGGACGCCTACTATCGCAGTGGCGCCCTGCTCGACCACAAGGAGAAGGCGGACATCGCCTACGACGACGCGAAGAGCCAGGGCCACGCCCCGGAGAAGGTGCTCGTCTTCGAGCGCTACCCGGGCCGCTACTCGAGCCCGACTGCCCTCGTCGAGGGACGCGACTACGTCGTCAACGACCTCCTCAAGGACTACCGCGGGCACCGCGTCGACCCCGTCTCCGTGAAGGCCGAGGACCCGCTCTTCCTGATGTACACGAGCGGCTCCACCGGCCGTCCGAAGGGCGCCCAGCACGGCACCGGCGGGTACCTCGCGTACGCCGCGTGGACGTCGAAGATGGTCCAGGACATCCACCCGGAGGACGTCTACTGGTGCATGGCCGACATCGGCTGGATCACCGGGCACTCCTACATCGTCTACGGCCCGCTGGCGCTCGGCGCGTCGACGACCATCTACGAAGGCACGCCGACCTACCCGGACGCCGGCCGGCCGTGGCGCGTCGCCGAGGAGCTCGGCGTCACGATCTTCCACACCTCGCCGACGGCGATCCGCGCGCTGCGCAAGGCGGGCGGCGGCCACCCCGAGAACTACAACGTGCACTTCAAGCACATGACGACGGTCGGCGAGCCGATCGAGCCGGACGTGTGGAAGTGGTACTACGACGTGATCGGCAAGAAGTCGGCAGTCATCGTCGACACGTGGTGGCAGACGGAAACGGGCGGCTTCCTGGTCACGACGCTGCCCGCGCTCGATCCGATGAAGCCGGGCAGCGCGGGACCCGCGATGCCGGGCATCCATCCCGTGATCTACGACGAGGAAGGCAACGAGGTGCCGACCGGGTCGAACAAGGCGGGCAACATCTGCATCCGCAACCCATGGCCGGGGATGTTCCAGACGATCTGGAAGGATCCGGACCGCTTCATCCGGACCTACTTCGCCAAGTACAACAAGAACCCGCAGTCCACCGACTGGCGCGACTGGCCCTACATGGCCGGCGATGGCGCCATGCAGGCCGCGGACGGCTACTACCGCATCCTCGGGCGCATCGACGACGTGATCAACGTCGCCGGACACCGCCTCGGCACCAAGGAGCTCGAGTCCGCGGCGCTGACGGTGCCGGAGGTCGCCGAGTCGGCGGTCGTTGCGGCGAAGGACGACGTCAAGGGCATCATGCCGGAGATCTACGTCTCGCTGCAGCCGAACATTGAGCCGAGCGAGGAGCTGCGCAAGCGGATCTCCGACGCGATCGCGAAGGAGATCGGGCCGATCGCGAAGCCGCGCGCCGTCTGGATCGTTCCCGACCTGCCGAAGACGCGCTCCGGCAAGATCATGCGGCGCATCCTCGCCGCGATCTCCAACAACAGTGACGACGTCGGCGACGTGACGACCCTCTCGAACCCGGAGATGGTCGACGTGATCCGCAAGCTGCACCAGTAGCAAGCGACCCGAGAAGGCGGCTCCCGCGAGGGGGTCGCCTTCGCCATTGCGCCTGTCCCGGATTGCTTTCCGCGAAGCGGCGCTAGCGGATACACTGGGAGGAGACAGGATCCATCCGAGCGGGGAGGGGGAGAGACATGCCGAGGCTCGTGCGGCACGACCGCCAGAAGCCGTATCAGATCCGTCCCGAGGACGTGAAGGAGACGATCTACCTCTGCGCCTGCGGGCTTTCGCAGAACAAGCCGTACTGCGACGGATCGCACAAGCGCACGAAGGACGAGGGCGACGAACTCTACGTGTACGACGCGGAGGGGCGCACGCGCGTTCTTCCCTTGTATCCGTCTTGACCGCGAGCAGGTGGCTCCGGCTTTCCGCGCTGCTGCTGCTGCCCGTCGCGCTGCTGGCCGCCGGCTGCGGTGCCAAGAGCAAGCCCTCCGCCGCCCACCCCGCGCATCAGAAGCACCAGCAGGCGAAGGCGAAGGCGAAGACGCCGCAGGCTCCGGCGACCATCGGGTCTGCCGTCGCCGTGACGATCGACAACGCCCCTGGCGCCTGGCCGCAGTCCGGGCTGACGCGCGCGGATCTCGTCTTCGAGTTCATGGCGGAAGGCGGCATCACGCGCTACCTCGCCGTCTTCTGGCACCAGAGCGCGGCGAAGATCGGGCCGGTGCGCTCGACCCGCATCTACTTCGACAACGTGGTGGCGGCCTACGGCTGGCCCCTCGCGCACGCCGGCGGCAACGTCGACGCGCTGAAGGCGATCGGACCGCTCGGCATCAAGAACATCGACCAGATCTACGGCTCGGGCCAGTACTTCTGGCGCACCTCCGACCGCCCGATGCCGCACAACCTCTACACCTCGACAAAGTTCCTGGAGCTCGCGGTCAGTGCGGACCGGTACGCCCCGGCCAGCATCCCGGCGATGCCCCGGGGCAAGTTCTCCGGCGAGAAGACCAGCAGCGCGCTGATCACGTACGCGGACAACCCTAGCTACAACTGGGTGTACCAGGTCGGCTGGAGCTGGAACGGGACAGCGTGGACGCGGCTGATCGACGGCAAGACGGACGTGACGCAAGGCGGCAACGCCGTGACGGCGCAGAATGTCGCGATCATCTACGCGCCGCAGTTCCCGGACCCGGATCCGTATACGGTCGGCGCGGTCAACTACACGCTGCAGAGCGGCAGCGGCTGGCTGCTCGAGGACGGCAGGCGCGCCGCGATCACGTGGAAGTTCGCTTCCGGCGGCTTCACCTACACCCTCGGAAATGGCAGCCCCGCGCCGTTCCAGCCTGGACACACCTGGGTGGAGGTGCTGCCTGACGGCACCCCCCTCTCCTACACTCCCTGATGCCGATACTGGTAGGCACCTGCGCCTGGACCGACCATGACGGCTTCTACCCGCCGGGGCTGCCCCAGGGTGCCCGTCTCGGTTACTATGCGGCGCGGTTCCCGCTCGTGGAGGTGGACTCCACGTTCTACGGACTGCCGCGCGCCGAGACCGTCGAGAACTGGGTCCGGCAGACGCCGCCGGGGTTCCGCATGGACGTCAAGGCGGAAAAGCGGATGACCGGCCATGAGCGCGCCCTATCGCATCCGCAGCGCCTAGCGGCGTGCCGCGAGTTCGCGGAGCGGATGGCCCCGCTCCGCGAGGCCGGGCGCATGGGGCCCGTGCTCCTGCAGTTCCCGCCGTGGCACGTGCGCAGTCCCCAGGCGGCCGAGGAACTCGCGCAGACGCGCGCGGCGCTGCTGGGCTTCGACGTCTCCGTCGAAATGCGCAACCGCAGCTGGTATGAAGACGGCGGGGAAGAACTGCTCGCGCTCCTGCGCTCCCTGGGCGCGGCGCACGTCGTCGCCGACGAGCCGCAGGCAGGGCGCGGCAGCGTGCCGTTCGTCCCTGCCGTCACCGCGCGCGTCTCCATCCTCCGCTTGCACGGGCGCAACGCGCAGGCGTGGTACGTGCGGGGGGAGAGCTCTCGAGAGCGCTTCGACTACCTGTACGGACAAGAGGAGATCCTGCTGCTGGCCCAGGAGGCGAAAGCGCTCGCGCAGGAGGCCGCGGAGGTGCACGTGCTGTTCAACAACAACGCGCGCAACTACGCCCTGCAGAACGCGACGGAGTTCGCGCGGGCGGTGGGGCAGGCCCGCCCGCAGCCTGCGCAGCCCGGCCTGCTCTTTCCGGACGACCCGCGGGAGGTTACATCGTGAAGTCCTCGAGTGCCGCGAAGAGCGCGCGCGAGGCGCGGGGCGCGCTCGTGCGCGCCTTCCTTCCCGCCGTCATTCTGATCGCGGGCCTCACGGCGGGCTTCGCGGCCATCTACCGCGAGACCGTCTGGCGCGCGCTCTATACCGCACTTGTCACCATGACGACGCTCGGTGACCCGCGTCTCGCGGTCGGAACGCCGCTGCAGGAGGCGTGGGTGTCCTTCTCCGCGGTGGCCGGCGTGGCCGGCGGGATCGCGGCCGTCGCGAGCCTTGCCACGTTCGACTGGACGGGCTATTTGCAGAGCGCGCGCTTCGAGAGGAGGCTGCAGCGATTGGAGGATCACATCGTCGTCGCGGGAGGCGGCCGCGTGGGTCGCCGTGCCGCCCTGGAGGCGCAGGAGTCCGGGAGCCGCGTACTGGTGATCGAGCAGGAGGAACGCGGCATCGCGGAACTCGAAGAGGCAGGGCTCATGCACCTGCGCGGCGACGCCCGGGAGCCGGACGTACTCGAGCGCGCGGGACTGTCGCGGGCGAAGGGATTCATCGCGGCGCTCCCGGACGACGCCGCCAACCTCTATACGGTGATGCTGGCGCGTGCGGCGAACCCCTCGATGGCGATCGCGGCAAGGGCCGGGGACGCCCGCACGGCGGAGATGCTGCACCGGGCTGGCGCGCAGCGCGTCGTCATGCCGGAGGTCAGCGCGGGACGCACGCTGGCGCACTTCCTCACCAGGCCGACGATCTTCGCGCTGATGGAAGACGGATCCGTGCGCGAGGCCGTGGTCTCGCAGGGCGCGCCGGCCGCGGGCCGGACGCTGCGCGAACTGACCGCGGACGGCCTGCGCGGCATCGTCGCCGCCGTGCAGCGCGAGGGGATCTTCCTCAAGGACATTTCGGGCGATACGCGCCTTGCGGCCGGCGACGCGCTGCTGCTGGTGGGGGATGCCGAGGCGCTGCTGCACGACCTTCAGCGCTTCATCGGCTGAGTTCGGAAGGAGAATGGGCAGGGCGCCGCCAATCCTGCTTGGTCGCCGCACCGCTCGGCCTTCGGCCATGGGAGGATTCCATTTGCATAGCCTGCGCGGCGCGCTCGCCTTGACTCTTGCCGCTGCGATCTGGGGCGGCGTCTACGTCGTGAGCCGCGTCGTTCTGCGCGAGATTCCGCCGATACCGCTGGTCAGCATGCGCCTTGTCTTGACGCTCGTCGTCCTCGCTCCGCTCTACTTCACCCGGAGGCGGCGCGCCACGGCAAGGGACTATCTGCTCGCACTGCTCTCGGGCACCCTCGGCTTCGGCCTCTCGCTCGTGATGCAGTTCTACGGCACAGCCTGGTCCTCCGCCCACGTCGGGTCGCTGATCACCTCGTCGTCGCCCGCCTTCATCGCGCTGCTCGCACTGCCCGTCCTGGGCGACAAGCTCCGCCGGGCGCAGATCCTTGCCCTCTGCCTCGCGCTGCTCGGCGCTGTCGTCGTGATGGGGCCTGGCGGGCAGGGCGGCACCAGCCTGCGCGGGGTGCTGGCGCTGCTCGCGGCGGCGGTCACCTGGGGCCTCTACACGGTGCTCAACCGCAGGTTGGCGCGCAGCCAGGACCTCGCGTTCATCAACTTCTGGACGGCGGCGTTCGCGCTCGCGTTCCTCCTGCCGCTTTCGGGTGGCGCGCTGTCTCTGCATTTCCGCGCGTTTTCGCCGGCGCTCTGGGCAGGTGTCCTCTACATCGGGGTCGTGTCGACCGCGCTCGCCATGTACCTCTGGAATTACGGCTTTACACAGATGCCGGCCGCGACGGGGGGGCTCTTCCTCTTCGTGCAGCCGATCGTCGGCACGCTGCTCGGGGTCACGCTGCTCGGGGAGCGGCTGAGCCCCTGGCTCTGGCCGGGCGCCGCCCTGATCGCGGCGGGGGTCGTCATCTCGCTGCGCGACGGTGCGGGGGCCCGGCGCGCACCCCCGGGTGTCGCGATCGGCGGCGGCCAGCCGGACTGAGGACGCGCGACATCCCCCCCGCCTACGCTGGGCGGGGGGATGTTGCGCGCGGCTTAGCGCTCCCGGCGCAGGCTGAGGAAGAGAGAGCAGCCGATCAGCGCGAAGAGCACGATGCCGAGCCAGGCGCCGCGGATGCTCTGCGCCAGGAGATAGAGGATGGCGACAGCCGCCAGCGGGCCGAGAAACTGCCAGGGGTCCTCGTATACGAGATCGACGATGACGTCCCATACCTTGCGCATGTTTAGACCCCCTGACTCGCCCGACGCGGCTGCATCCACCGCTGCAATCCCGCGGCGAGCAGCGCGTAGAGCACGATCAGCGCGATGATCGAGACGTCCTGCCGCCACCACTCTATGCCGACGCCCTCGCCGGCCCAGAAGGTGCCGAACGACGTCAGCATGACGCCGACGATCCACTTGAGCGCGTTCTCCGGAACGCGGCTCAGGGGTGCGCGCAGGAGGATGCCCGCGAGCAGCACCACGGCGAAGGCGAGCGCGGCGCCGAGGATGGCAGAGCTCAACAGCCCCGCGTTGCCGCCGAGCGTGAGGACGATGAAGATGACCTCGATGCCCTCGAGCAGCACGCCGTTGAAGGCGGTCGCGAAGGCCATCGCGTCGACGTTGCCGGACTTGCGCAGGGTTGCGACCTCCCGCTAGATCG
>JAKAPV010000303.1 GCA_021806845.1 Bacillota bacterium
CGAGGAAGGTGCCGCAGTTCGGCCTTCAGGTCCTCCGTCACGAGCGCGCGCCACTCGGGGTCCACGAGATCGATCTTCGTCAGGCAGACGATGCCGCCCGGCACGTCGAGGAGCGAGAGGATGTCGAGGTGTTCGCGCGTCTGCGGCATCACGCCCTCGTCCGCGGCGACCACCAGCAGCACGATGTCCATGCCCTGCGCGCCGGCGAGCATATGGTGGACGAATCGCTCGTGTCCGGGCACGTCGACGACGGCGGCCCGCCGGCCGGACGGCAGCGAAAACGGCGCAAACCCGAGTTCGATCGAGATTCCGCGCTGGCGCTCTTCGGGCAGCCGGTCCGTATCCTGTCCCGTCAGCGCGCGAATGAGCGCTGTTTTGCCGTGATCGACGTGTCCTGCCGTTCCTACGATCAGACGCAGGTCTTCCAAGCGATGATTCCCTCCCGTCGAGCTGCTCGTGCGCCCGCGCATGCGTGCGTAACGCAGACTTCCTTGGCGTCAAGCGAGCGGCTTCGGGCTGCGCGCCGTTTGACAGGATCAAAGGCGGGACTCTATAATCGGCGTTGTCGATCGGGGAGTGGCGCAGTTTGGCTAGCGCGCTGCGTTCGGGACGCAGAGGTCGCAGGTTCAAATCCTGTCTCCCCGACCATCTTTTTTGCAGACCGCCGTATCGCGGCGGTTTTGTTTTTTGCTGCCGTTCAGCCTTGGCCCCAGCGTTCGCTCAGTTCGCGCGCACGGCGCAGCATGACGCGGTAGCCAGGGTAGCCATACGCCCGGATCTGCTCTTGCGCCTCCTCGAACGTGAACCAGCGGGCCTCTGAGATCTCCGCGTGCAGCGGCGCAAGTTCCCCGCCTTCGAAGCGCATAACGTAGAATGTGATCTCTTTCGAATTGCCGCCAGCCAGCGTGTAAGCGACGCGCCCAAGGCGCGTCCCCACCGACGCCCTGACACCGGTCTCCTCCAGAACTTCGCGCACGGCTGCCTGACGCGCTGTCTCTCCCGGCTCCAGATGTCCCTTCGGGAATGTCCATCGCCCGAAGCGGTCGCGGATCATCAGGACCTCCTGACCCCGGACCACCAGCCCGCCGGCCGACTCCTCGGTCATGATCGCACCTCGCTATTCCCGAGAACGCGGAGGGATCTTCTGTTGTTCATTATAGTCGTAGGCTGCGGCCGCCTGGGATCATCCCTCGCGCGAAGTCTCCAGAGTGCCGGACACGAGGTGGCGGTGATCGACTGGTCGCCTGCCGCCTTCGAGCGCGTGGAGGACAAGCCCGAGGTCCGCAAGGTGCTCGGAACCGGCATCGACATCGACGTCCTGCGGGACGCAGGCGCCGACCGCTGCGCGGCTCTCGCCGCGGTGACGGACAACGACAACGCCAACATCCTGATCGCCCAGGCGGCGGAGCACGTCTTCCACGTCGCCCACATCATCGCGCGCGTCAACGAGCCGAGCACGCAGGAGCTCTTGCGGCGCTTTGAGATCGACTCCGTCTGCCCGACGCAGCTCGCGGCGCAAAAGGTCTTCGACGCGCTGCAGTCGCCGGGCTCCTAGAAATCCTCCGAGGAAGGGAGGCGAGCCGGGGGCTCTCCCCGGGAAGCGATGTACGTGATCGTCGTCGGCGCAGGAAAAGTCGGTTATTACCTCGCGAAGACGCTGCTCGCGGAAGGGCACGAGGTGGCCGTGATCGAACGGGACCCGGCGAAGCGGAGAAAGCTCGAACCGGAGCTCGGCGACGTCCTGGTGCAGGGTGACGGCTCGACGCCGGACGGGCTGGAGCGCGCGGGGGCAGCAAGGGCCGAGGTGCTTGCGGCCGTGACGGGACAGGATGAAACGAACCTCGTGGCCTGCCAGGTGGCGAAGGCGTTCTTCAACGTTCCGCGCACGATCAGCCGCGTCAACAATCCGAAGAATGGAGCCCTCTTCCGCACGCTTGGCGCCGGCGCGGCCGTGAGCTCGACCGAGGTGATCACGTCGCTGATCCAGCGCGAGGTGGATACGAAGAAGCTGCAAAGCCTGCTCTCGTTTGAAGCTGGAGACATGCAGCTCGTGGAACTCGACTTGCCTCTCGGTGCACCTGTCGCGGGACAGCTGCTCGCGAACGTCCGCCTTCCGGAAGGGAGCCTCCTCGTTGCCGTCCTGCGCGCCGGCCGGCTGATCGTGCCAGACGGCCGCACGCAGCTCCTCGCGGGCGACCGCCTGATCGCCGTAGCGCAGTCGGGCTCCGAGCGCGCGCTCTCCTCGGCGCTGCTCGGCGAAGCGGACTAGGCAAACGGGGAACGATACACCGCGGAGGTGCATCCGCGGTGTCCTTTCTTGCTGTGTTCCTGGCGAGTCTTGCTGCCGGGGCGGTTCTGCTCGCGGCAGGCATGCTCCTTTTGCCGCTGCTCATGAGCAGCGCCGGAAACCGCATGATGCGCATCATGGTGCGTGACGTCTACACAGGCAACATGTTTGGCATGCTCAGCGTGGCGCGGCGGCTGACGCTGCAAGGGACCGGGGAAACGCTGCTGCGCGCGGGATCCGGCGGCAAGGCCATCCAGCGCCCGATGGGCAGCCCTCTGCACCTGTCGCCGTGGCAGGACCTCCTGTTCACACCGGCGCAGCTCGGGCGACAGCCGCTGGTCGCCAGCGCCAAGACCGACCTCGGCGTCGTGATCGGCCCGCGCGCCAAGCGGCCGCTCAAAGTGGACATCCCCCTGCTCGTGACAGGAATGTCCTACGGCGGCGCCCTGACGGGCAAGGCAAAGGTGGCGCTCGCGCGCGCGGCAAACCGCGTCGGCACCGCGACCAACACCGGCGAGGCCTTCCTCGCGGCGGAGCGGCGCGAGGCCGACCGCCTGATCGTCCAGTACCATCGCGGCACCTGGCCGAAGTCCCCCCAAAACCAACCGCAGCTCCTGGCGGCCGCGGACGCGATCGAGATCCAGATCGGGCAGGGTGCGCAGGCGGCGGCGCCGATGCGCACCGCTGAGGAGAACATCGACAAGGACATGCGCTCCGCCTACGGGCTCGAACCGGGCAAGGATGCCCTGATCGACGGACAGTTCCGGGACGTGCAGGATGCGGCGGATCTACGCACCCTGATCGCGCGCCTGCGGGAGGCGTACCCGGTGCCGATCGGGGTGAAGCTGGCCGCGGCCGACACGATCGAGAGGGACCTCGACCGTCTGATGGAGGCGAAGCCCGACTTCATCTGCCTCGACGGTGCGGAGGGCGGCACCCACGGCGGGCCCGTGATCCTGCAGGACGACTTCGGCCTGCCGACCATGCACGCCGTCGCCCGCGCGGACCGCCACC
>JAKAPV010000304.1 GCA_021806845.1 Bacillota bacterium
CTTCCTGCTCGAGCTGCGAGCGGTCCTCGAGCAGCGACAGCTTTGTCACCCCGTCGACCAATTGCGCGACTTCCGGCCCGAAGGTGCGGCGGATCCCCTCGATGCTCGCGGACGTGTCTTCCACGACGTCGTGCAGGAAAGCGGCCTGCAGCGTCACGGCGTCCATCTCGAGATCCGCGAGGATCTCGGCGACCGCCTCGGGGTGCGTGATATACGGCTCTCCGGACCTGCGCGCCTGCCCTTCGTGGAAATGCGCGGCGAAGTCGTGCGCGTGCACGACGAGGTCGCGGTCGTGCGGCGTCAGGTAGTCAAGCTTTGCTGCGACGTCGCTCCAGGCCATGTTTGCACCCCCTTTCCGCGAGGCTGCGCGTCGCTATTCCGCGAGCCGCACCACAGAATGGATCGGCAGCTGCGGCAGACGGTCGCGACCCGACAGGAACTCGAGCTCCACGAGGAACCCGAGGCCCTGGACCTTCCCGCCCTGGCGTTCCATGAGTCCGATCGTGGCTGCCACGGTGCCTCCCGTGGCCAGCAGGTCGTCGACGACGAGTACGCGCTGACCCGGCTTCACCGCGTCGACGTGGATCTCCAGCGAGGCCTCGCCATACTCGAGTTCGTAGTCTGCGCGGATCGTATCGTACGGTAGCCGGCCAGGCTTGCGCACAGGTGCGAACCCTACGCCCAGCGCGACGGCGAGCGGAGCGCCGACCAGAAACCCCCGCGCTTCCGGTGCTGCCACGATGTCGATGCCGAGCGGCCGCGCGAACGCGGCGAGTTCCTCGATCGCAGCCCGGAAGGCCGCCCCGTCCTGCACCCAGGGCGTGATGTCGATGAAATTGATTCCGTCTCGGGGAAAGTCGGGTATAGTGCGCAGCGGCGGACGAGCTTCCATCCTGCGAACGGGCCGCGCGGCATGCCGCCGGCCCTTTCCCCCTTCTGCCGATGATTGCGCAAGCCCAGGGAGGAAAAGCGGCGAGCCCGCCGCGTGGCGTCCCGCCGAAAACCAGATGGTGCCCCGGTGCGTAATGACGCGCTTTTGCGCGCCGTCCCCGAAACGATGATAGACCAGCCGACCTGCATCGACAAGGAAATCCCTCAGCGCGCCGCTCGCCCGGCCTCCTGCTTCCCCAGCGCCGCAACGAGGGGACCGATCGGCCCGTAGAAGAGCGCAGCCGTCTCGGCAAAGCGGGCGGCGCGCCGCCGATACTCTGCGAGGATCGCGGAATCCTCGAGCCTGGCTGGTCGCTCGATGAGTCCCTCGTCACCAAGGAGCCCGATCTCCCGGAAGACAAGCCAAGCGAGCGCCGCCGCCGGATCCCCTGGCCTTATGGCCAGCTGCTCTGGCGAAAGGCGTCGCATGGCGCGAAAGGCGTCGCGGAGCGCATCGTCGCTCGCAGACCAGACCGCGGCCTCGCGCTGCAGCACGCCCTCCTGGTCGCGCCCGTACGCGAGCACAAGCCGGCGTCCGTCCGCCGCCGCGCGCAGTTCCTCCGGTTCGGCGGGGCGCTCGAGCGCGACAACCTCCTCGAGCGGCAGACCCGGTGCCGCGTGCGGCCCGACGATGCCGCGCAGCCGTCCGGTCTCGTAGAGGTGCAGGAGTTCCTGCTCCGCGCCCGGTGCGGAGGGATAATATCCGTCGCCGAACGCCTGCACCGCCCGCTCGACCGTCAGGGTGTCGAGCGTGAAATAATGACATGGCTCTCGGCGCGGCGGCGGCCCCAAGCCGCGCCGCTCCACAACCTCCGCAGGCGCGCCTTCCCTGCGCGCCAAGGGCGGCTGGGCCGCGGCTGCGCTCAGCCGCGCGCGCGCGCTCGGGGCCTGCGCGACGATGCGCAGCCGCGCGTTGCGGTCGCCGCGAAAGGCGTTTTCCTCGAGTGCCGCCACGAGATCGACGAAGGGTCCCGGCGCCGGGGCGCCGCGCCAGTGCACGGCGGCCGCCGCACCGGATGCGTCCCGCAGCCGCAGCATGCGGTGGCGCCCGTCCCGCGTCGGCTTGTCCTCAAGCAACTGCGCGTCCTCGATGAGCCACATCGGCGCCGGCAGCCCCGCGCCGAACGGCCGCAGGCGCGAGAGCGCCTCGACGCCGGGCAGCGACACCTCCGAGAGG
Source organism: Bacillota bacterium (assembly GCA_021806845.1). Lineage (GTDB taxonomy): Bacteria > Bacillota > Sulfobacillia > JAJZYS01 > JAJYTV01 > JAJYTV01. The sequence continues at coordinate 2,108 of JAKAPV010000304.1, forward strand.
CGCAACCGGCCGTCCGCCCTGTGCGCAGCGGCGGTCGGGGGCTCGTTCCTGTAGAACTCCTGCAGACCCGCGCGCAGGGCCTCCACACGCTCCGCGCGCAGGCGAAAGCCTGCGGCACCCGCGTGCCCCCCGTAGCTTTCCAGGAGGCCCGCATTGCGCTCCAGCGCCGCGAGCAGCGCTGGGCCCGGCGTGCGCGCGGAGCCGTGTGCCATCTCCCCGTCGATGGCGAGGACAAACGCGGGCCGCCCCGTCTCCTCGACAAGGCGGGCCGCGACGATGCCGACCACGCCCCGGTGCCAGCCGGCCGCCGCGGCGAAGACGCAGCCGCCCTCCTGGGCCTGCTCGCGCGCAGCTTCCAGCACTGTGTGCTCGATCGACTGGCGCTGCCGGTTCAGCTCGTCGGCGCGCTCCGCGAGCGCGGGGGCCTCGTTCAGGTCCGCGCGCAGGAGCGACAGGGCGAGATCCGGCGTAGCGATCCTGCCGCAGGCGTTGAGCCGGGGAGCGACCAGGAACGCGACAGCCTCCTCGTCGACGTCGCCCTGGTGGCGGGCAGCCGCGAGCAGCGCCGCGATGCCGGGGCGGGGCGTCCGCGCGATTTGCCGCAACCCCTCGCGCACGATCGTCCGGTTCGCGCCGGTGAGAGGCACCTGGTCCGCCAGCGTGCCGAGGGCGGCGAGGTCCAGGAGGGCATCCGCCTGCTTCCCAAGCCACTCCCTGGCGAGCTGCAGCGCCATCCCCGCGCCACACAGCGGTCGCAGCGGGTGCTCCTGCGGCAAGAGCCCGGGGTGCGCGATCGGCGCCTGCGGCAGCTCCTGCGGCATCTCGTGGTGATCGGTGATCCAAAGGCGCAGCCCGCGCTCCTTCGCGCGCTCCGCGGCCTCCAGCGAGGAGATGCCGCAGTCCACGGTCAGGATGCCGCCGATGCCCTGGTCGGCAAGGCGGTCGACCGTCAGGGCGCTGAGGCCGTAGCCGTCCGTGAAGCGGTGCGGCAGAAAGGGGGTTGCGGAGAAGCCCGTCGCCTCGACGGCCGAGATCACGATGGCGGTCGCGCTGACCCCGTCGGCGTCGTAGTCCCCGTGCACGGCGAGGCGCCCGCCAGCCGCGAGAAATTCCCGGACCCCGAGCGCCAGTGCCGCAAGGCCTGGTATCTCCGCAGCGGGCGGCATGGGCGCGCCCAGAT
>JAKAPV010000305.1 GCA_021806845.1 Bacillota bacterium
CTCCCCAAGCGCAGTTGGGCGCACCTCTTCGCCCAGGTAGGTCATGGCGGTTGCCGGAACTCCGGCAAGCATCAGCCCCTGCAGAAAGCGAAAGGCGGCAAGGAGGGAAAAGTTCGGCGCGACGGCGATCAGCGGGGCGAGAGCGGCCGAAGCCCAGAGGGCCGCCAGGATGACCGGCCGCCTGCCGTAGTGGTCCGACAGCATACTCCAGAGCGGTAGGCCGAGGGTCAGGCCCGCGGTCGCCAGTGAGACGCTGAGACTGACGGTGGTGGGGCCGAGGCGGAAGTCCGCCGCGAGTAGCGGCAGAAGAGGCTGCGTGCTGTAGAGCATCGCGAACGTGACAAGTGCGGTGATAAAGAGGGCGAGGCTCGCCGCCCGGTAGCCTGGGTTCCCAGGCCCGAGCCCGGCGTCGGTCGACTTGGACATGATTCAAGCATAGCCAACTGACAGCGCGTGAGCGCACAGGACCAGAGAAAATTCTGTACCTCGTATGGCCGGATTGCGGGCGTCCCGGCGACACAGGCACACTCCAGCCCCGCAACCTGCCCCGCCGTGAGCCTCAGCTCTTCGCGTGGCGCGATGTTTGCGCGTCGGCCAGCCATGAGTTGCCAACCCCGCCAGACGGCCGCAGGTGTAGCGGTCCCGTGCCGTGCGCATGCCTAAGGCGAGGACGCGGTTTGCGCATGTCCGAACATCCGATCCAGGGACTCATGACGACGGCGATGCAGAGCATCAACAAAGATTGAACGACAACGCAAACAGGCTTGACGGGCCCGGAGAACACACGGAAGGCTAATCCTGAAGCGGTATTCTTCTGCAACTAAAGAAGCAACGCGTCCTGCGGATCATGTCCATCCTGATCGGCGGCGTGCCGCAGGAGCTCACGTATTGGTCGGATTGCGTGTGGGCAGACACGGCTCCAGACGATGAAGCGGCCGGCGAGATGTTCGCCGAGATGATATAAGCAGGAGGGGGCGAGCGTCAAGGCGCTCGCCCGTCCGTGGCTACCGAATTTCGCCGATGAGGGTCAGCGCCAGTTTTGCGGCGGCAAACCGATGACCATGGTACGCAGGAGGCGACCCTGCTCGTCAAGCAGGAAGACCCATTCCGCCGTATGCTGCCCCTCCGAGGCTGGCCCCTTCCAACTCTCGCTGAGCATCACCGCACGCCAGATGCCGGCAGGACGAGGACCTTTGGGAAACGTCTCGAGGTACGTCTGTCGCGTCAGGACCTCAGTCGTGCAGATCCCGTGGAACGGTGTGTATGACGGTCCCACAGGACCGCCATGGTCGATCGAACAGGCCTTCGATCCGGTCCGGTGCGGGAAGATGCTGAACGTGGCGGCCCGCTGCTGAACCGATTTGAGTGACCAGAATCCCTGCGGCACCGGCAACGCAACCTGACTTTGCCCGGCGGGTAGTTCGTGATGAGCGAGGTATGCACCGCCGAATCCGAACGCGAGGACGAGCACTGCCGCGCCGACCGCCCACGGAAGCCGGGGGCTGCGCCGCACCTTCGTGGCAAGTCCCGCTGCGCACATCTTCTTTAGGTCGGGCGAGGACATCGTGCGAGACGCTGCACCACGCAGGTCGTGGAGAATGTCGTCGAGCGGCCTTCTCATTCCCTGTCACCCCCCGTAAGTATCGACCGCAGAGTGTTCCGAGCACGGTGCAGGCGGCTTCGCACCGTCCCGGCCGGAAGACGGAGCAGGATTCCAATCTGCTGTGGCGTCCAGCCTTCGAAGTAGCGTAGGACAACAGCCTCGCGCAAGGGTACCGGCAGTTGCTGCACTGCTTGGACAACATCACTCTCTTCGTAGCGGTCGGCCGGGTCGTCGACTGGTGCGTCGTGCTCCTCATTCAGCGACACCTCGCGCCGGCGTCCCTGAGCGCGCAATGCGTTCAGAGCCTTGTTATGGGTGACTCTCGCCAGCCATCGGGATGGTTCCCGCATCTGGTGCAACGTCTGCACGGCCGCGATCAAGACCTCCTGCGCCACGTCCTCGGCGAGTGCGGCATCTCCTGTGTAGAGGCGTGCTGCGCGGTAGACGTCGGGCCCGTAGCGCTCTACGAACTGGTCGAGCGTCGTGCGGCTCACCTCCTACCTTGAAGACACCGGTGCGGGGCCGTGCGTTCGAGCATTGCCACGGTATAATCAAACCGAGGTGAGGGCGATGGAGATCCCCGTTATCCTGGAGGCCGGTGAGGACGGATGGGTCATCGCAGAATGCCCCGCTCTACCCGGTTGCCTGTCGCAAGGGCGAACTGAAGAGGAAGCTCTGACGAACATCAAGGATGCGATACGGTCCTGGCTTAGGGTTGAAACCGATAAGCGCGGGCAACCTTCTGGCGGAAAGTTGGTCGAGGTGGCACTCTGATGCCACCTCTTCCCGTTATCTCGGGGCGTGAGGCGGTCCGAGCACTCCAAAAGGCCGGGTGGCTGATCGCGCGGCGCGAAAGCAGCCACATCATCCTTATCAAGACTGGCGTGCCGGTCAACTTGTCAGTTCCGGATCACCGAACACTCGATCGTGGGCTACTTCGAAAACTTGTCCGGGCTGCCGAACTGTCCGTCGAAGAATTCCTCTTGCTCCTCGACGACTAGCCATACCAATCACTGCCACGCCGCTTCCTGCCGCCCAAAGCCACGTAGCGCGGGCCCGGCCCGAGCCCTGTGCCCTAAGTGATTCCCCAGGTTCGGCCGGGCCGGGCCTTTCCTTGCTTACGCCGTCCTCGCAGCGCGGTCTTGGATCAGCGATGCGCTCGTCATATCCCTGCGGTGGATGCAAGAAACCAGAGGTTAGCTGGTCGGAAGCCCAATTTGAGCACGTTATGAACGGTGCCACCATCTGTTGCCACGCTCGCCATATGCCCTCAGGTGTAGGCATTGAACAACGTGAGCATCCCTAAGCCGAGGAGGCGGTTGAGGGATGTCTGAGCACCCGATCCAAGGTCTGATGACCACAGCCATGCAGAGTATAAAGGACATGATCGACGTCAACACGGTGATCGGGGACGCGGTGGAGACGCAGAGCGGCGGTGTGATCATCCCCATCTCGCGCGTCAGCTTCGGATTCGCGGCAGGTGGCGGGCAGTACGGCGGCCCGGGTCCGGAGCGCCGCACAGCTGCCGGCGACGAGGAGCACCTGCCGTTCGGCGGCGGCTCGGGAGCGGGGGTGTCCGTGCAGCCGGTCGGCTTCCTGGTGCTGCACAAGGATGAGGTCCACCTGGTGCCAGTCGACCAGAACGCGGTGCTCGACAGAGTCCTCGAC
>JAKAPV010000306.1 GCA_021806845.1 Bacillota bacterium
TCCACAGTCAGCCACCCGCAAATTACGGGCTCGGGGCGGCCACACCCGACGTCAGCGGGGTGCACCCCGAGCGCACCGCCCTGCACCCGCAGCCCGGCGGATGGAACCACCTCGTGATCCGAGATTTCCAGCTCCCCGGGGGCTTCCAACCGAACCCCGTCGAACTACTCGTCAAGCTGCCGCCAAGCTTCCCCGACGCGGCCCCCGACATGTTCTGGGTCCATCCCCCCGTCAGAACGCCCGCCGGGGGCGTACCCCGTGGCACATCCAGCGAATGCCTGCTTGGGAAGACCTGGCAGCGCTTCTCCTGGCACCTCGCCACCGGCGCCTGGAAACCAGGAGTCAGCGACCTCAGGGATTACCTGCGGTGCATCCATTCCCGCTTCCTACGCAACGATTAGGGCCGCAAAATGACACTACGCACCGCCGAGTACCAATGGAACTCCTTCATCGCGTCCCTCCGAGCACGGGCCGACCTCGAAACGGCCGGCATCATCTTAACCGAACGACTGCATGACCGGGAAACCCTCCTGGCCCGCGAGACGATCGAAATACCGCCTGAAGGCTACTTGATCCGCCGCCGCGACCAGCTAAGCCTCGACCCCATCACACTAAACAGAATTCTCCGCCCCGCCCGCGACGCCGGTCTCTCCGTCATCACCGTCCACACGCACCCCGGCGCCGAGCGCCCGTGGTTCTCCGACGCCGACGATCGCGGCGACGCCCGGCTCATGCCCTCGCTCTTCCACCAGACACCCGGCCCGCACGGGTCAGTCGTGATTGCAGGCGGAACGGGGGCGGCAACAGCGCGGGTCTGGACCGAGCCCGGACAGAAAAACGAGCTAGCGATCCGCACGGTCGGTCGCGCGCTGCGCACCCTTCAACAAACCAGCCCACAGGCCGAGATCTCACCCTGGTTCGACCGGCAGCGACTCGCGCTGGGTCGTGAGGGGCAGGCCACGCTCCAAGGACTGCGCGTCGCGATCATAGGGATGGGCGGAACAGGCTCGGTCGCCTTCCTGCAGCTCGCGCACCTCGGCGTCCGCGAAATAACGGCAATCGACGGCGACCTCGTCGAGCCCTCCAACGTGAGCCGAATTCTCGGCTCGACCGCAAACGATGCGGGTCGCACCCTGAAGGTGGACGTAGCGGCACGCTATGCGAAGCGCCTCGGCCTCGGGACGCGAGTCCGGCCCCTAAACGGGCGACTTGGTCAGGGCGTGCCGCTCACCGAAATCGAAGGCTGCGACATCGTGCTATCCTGCGTCGACACGCACCTGCCGCGCGCCCTGCTGAACCGGCTTTCCTACGACAAATTCCTGCCGCTCATTGACATGGGCAGCGCCTTTCGCGTCGACGCCCGGGGCAAGGTCACGGCGGGGGCGGGGCGCGTCGTTGTGGTCGGGCCTGGGCGACCCTGCCTCGCCTGCTGGGGCCACCTCGACCCCGAGCGAATCCGAACAGAATCCCTACAGGAGACCGACCTCGCCCGCGCGGTGGCCGACGGCTACATCGACGGCGCCGAGGTCCAACAGCCAAGTGTTGTAGCCTTTAATACGGCAATCGCGGGAGCCGCCGCAATCGAACTCATGCGCCTGACCACCCAATTCGCCGGCGCCGAGGATCCCCCTTCCCGCCTCAGCTTCGACTTCGAGTCCGGGACGGTCAGGAGGAACCGTCTCCCGCAGGCCGGCAACTGTCGCATTTGCTTGCCGAAGTGACCCAAGCAGGACAAACTAAGTCCGAGCCCCAACCCAGGCAACCCAGAGTTCGGACGCCCACCCGACGAGGTGACAGGCTGAAGCCATGAACTTTCCCCTCGCGTATCTAGACCGCGCCGCGATCGAAGAGGTGCCGATCGACACCTGGAAGGACGTGTTTGACGCCCTGGGATGGTCCCGCTCCCTCACAAAAAAGCGTGACGCCCTCGGATACGACGACATCCTCAATTCATTCGCCCAGGACGAACCGAGCGACGACCTGTTGCACGCCCTCGAAGCCCTTAGCTCACTCGGAACCGAGGAGGGCCGCGAGGCTATCATCTCGGCAATAAACGACTCCGGCGCACGGATGGGCGCATTACCAACCGAAAAGGGCGAGCGAGAGTTTGCCCTGCGCTTTTTCCTCGCCCAGCGCCGGGATGCCGCACTATCGGACGCCTTCGTTCGGGCGCAGATACAGATTCAGGAGAGGGGCAACCAACGCCGCTACAACGAATTCATGGGGAAAGAGGCGCGGCCCATCAAAGACCTCAGCTCAAAGAAGGAAGCGCTACGTGAGGGACTCCTCGCCTTCTGCGAACGATCCGACCTCGGAAACCATGTCCAAGTCGATGCGTTCGAAGATGGCGACATTTACGTGTTCAATATCCTGCGAAGCCATCGCTTGCAAAAGCCGCTCGCCGTCGTGCCAGGCCACTCCGCCCGGGCGCCGATCCAATTCCGCTCGGTGCACGGCGACGTCATACGATACGACTCCGACGCCGGGCACTTGCGAATCGCAGCCCGGGCACCAACGATCGTTGAATTCTACCGAGAACACTTAGGCAAGGTGCTCTTCAACGATGAACTCTTCTTCCACGGAGACCCAATCTGCAGCCTCAGAGTCCTGCAGGAACAAGGGAGACAGGCCCTGGAGAATCACAACGTGAACGGGATCGGGCGTGTGTGGATGACCGAGTGCCTCTGGGAGCGGGGCGACCGGGACCTCCTCCAGCTTCGCTCCACCGACTGCTTCGGCACGATGGAGGAACTGCGCCTGCCGCTAACCAAAGGAACCCTCGTGCAAGCAAAGCTGAGATGCGAAGTGGTAGGCAAGAGCACTCGCCCCACAACAGTGAACATCCGCGTCCCAAGCCGGATCGAGGTGAGCCAAAAGGTCCACGAAAACCTCATCGACCGACTTCTGACCGCGATCGGAATCCGGGCAGCCGCCAAGCCCGCGCCGACGGTCAGCCTGTGGGCGCTAAGCCCGTGGCGCCACACCGCCGACACCTGGCGCGCCGTCTTCGGAGCGGAAACGGACGCGCTAGCTGAAAAACGCGTGCTCGAACCCATCCATCTCACGGCAGTGCCGCACCCCAGCCATCCCGGCGCCGGCCTCGTTCTCGACGCCCACGAACTCCCGGGCGGGGACTACTACGGCGTAAGCCGCACCGCCGAAATCCAACCACGCTCCCTTACCCCGACCGACCTCGATGGCCTGGAGCTACGACCCGAGCAGCTCCGCCTTTACCTCCGCGCCAAGCTCGAAATCACCAG
>JAKAPV010000044.1 GCA_021806845.1 Bacillota bacterium
CTTGCGGGTGCGCGGCGACTCGATGATCGGCCGCGGCATCCACGACGGGGACCTCGTGATCGTCCGCCAGTCGAGTTCCGCCGAGCGGGGCACGCTCGTCGTCGCCCTGGTTGACGGCGAGGCGACCGTCAAGACGCTCGAACGGGATGGACAGGCATGGATCCTGCGCGCCGCAAACCCCGCGTACGCGGATCTGCGTCCGCGGGAGCTCGGCATCATCGGTCGCGTCGTCGGCCTTCTGCGCCTATACGGCGGGACGGCCGTTCCCCAGCACTAGCCCCTCCCCTTGCGACAACCTGGAACGCATTTTCCGCCGCTAATGTACGGGCCCGGCTCCTTCGAGGAGTCGGGCCCGTTTCCAGCAAAAGCGACAGCCGACGGCTAGTAGGACATGAGGTACTGCTCGATCTCCCAGGGGTGCACCTGCGCCTCGTAGATCTCCCACTCGATCTGCTTCGCCTCGATCAGCTGCCGGGCGATATGCTCCCCGAGCGCCGCGCGCACCACCTCGTCCTGGCGCAGTGCCCGCAGCGCGCTCCCGAGCGTGCGCGGCAGCTCCTCGACCCCCAGCTCCTGCCGCTCCTCCCGCGTAAGGTGGTACATGTCGCGGGGGATCGGCGGCGGCGGCTCGAGCCTCCGGCGTACGCCGTCGAGACCGGCGATCAGGGTGGCGGCGAGCAGCAGGTACGGGTTGCAGGAGGGGTCGGGAGAGCGCAGTTCGATGCGCGTGTGTTCTCCCTTCTCGTCGGGCACGCGGATCAGCGGGGAGCGGTTGTTCAGCGACCAGGCGATGTGCACAGGGGCTTCGTAGCCCGGCTTCAGCCGCTTATAGGAATTGACGAGCGGGTTCGCCACGAGCGTGAGGCCCCGCGCGTGCGCCATCACGCCCGCGATGAACTGGCGGGCGACCGTCGAGAGGCCATCCGGCGCCTCCGGGTCCCAGAACGCGTTCTGCCCGTCGCGCCAGAGCGACTGGTGCACGTGCAGTCCGGAGCCGTTCTGCCCGAAGATGGGCTTCGGCATGAACGTCGCGTGCAGGCCATGGCGCTCGGCGATCGTGCGCGCGACGATGCGGAACGTCGCGATCAGGTCGGCCATCTCGAGGGCCGGCAGGTAACTGAAGTCGATCTCGTGCTGTCCTGGCGCAACCTCGTGGTGCGCCGCCTCGACGCTGAAGCCCATGGCGGAGAACTGCTGGACGATCTCGGCCCGCGCCCGCTCCCCCGCGTCGGCGGGAGAGAGGTCGAAGTAGCCCGCCTGGTCCATCGTGCGGATTTCGGCCCGTCCGTCAGCGCCGCGCGGGAAGAGGAAAAACTCCGGTTCTGCGCCGGCGACGAACGAAAAACCCTCCGCTTGCGCCTGCGCTATGGCCCGCCGCAGCGCGGTGCGCGGGCAGCCCTCGAACGGCGTGCCGTCGGGGCGCGCGATGTCGCAAAGCAGGCGCGCGACGTCGGGCTGCCAGGGATAGCGCAGGTAGGTGGCAGGGTCCGGCCGCAGGAACATGTCCGACTCCTCGATGCGCACAAAGCCCTCGATCGACGAGCCGTCGAAAATGATCCCCCGCTCGAGCGCCCGCCCGAGTTCGCGCCGGGGGATGCTGACGCTCTTCATCGTGCCGAGGATGTCCGTGAACTGCAGCTGGATGATTTCCACCTGCTGCTCTTGCGCCATGCGCACGACACCGTCGCGCGGATCTTCCGCCAACCTCTCGCCGCCCTTCGCCATCAATCTACCATGTCGTCCGGATGCGCGGCAGCTTCTGGTTCCCCTGCGGCCTGTGCGATGAGGCCCCCGGGGCGCAGTCGCGCCATGAGGATCTCGTCCACGTAGCGTCCCTCGCTGACAACAGCGCCTCGCTTGCGGCCCTCGACCGCGAACCCCATACGCTCGTAGAGCGCCTGGGCGCGCGGATTCGTCTCGAGAACCGACAGCTGCAGGCGCTCGAGCAATAGCCAGTTGTCGGCGAGGTCGATGACGGCCCGAAGCAGCGCCGTACCGGCGCCCTGGCCGTGGCGATCCGGGTGGACGGCGAGGAAGAGTTCGCCCGCGTGCCGGCCCCTGCCCTGAAACTGCCGCATGCCAAGGTAACCGACGGTCTCGCCATCCATCAGGGCGACGTAGTAGTGCATGTCCGGCCCCGGCTCGCGCAGGCGCGACTGGATCTGCTCCAGCCGCAGGCTCGGCAATGGCAGGATGTACGGCAGTACTTCACGCCGCATCTGGATGGCATAGACTGCCGGGATGTCCTCTGCCCTCAGCGGGCGTACCGCGATGTCCAACGTATCAGCCCCCGCGCGTCCGTTCGACGCGCATGGGGATCACTCCCTGCTGACCGCCGTCACGAGAGGCGGAAGATTAGCCAGACGGCGGATACAAACAGGCTGAGCACCCGGATGAACTCCGAAATCCAAAAGAGCGGGCTCAGGTGGCGGATCTCCCCTGCCCCCCGCACCCAGCCGGCGAGCAGCGCGCCGAGGAACGCGCCATAGAGCGTGCTCGTCTGGTTGCCCGCGAGCATGAGTCCGATCGCCGCGCCCACGGCGCCGCCGGCGAGCGGCAGCCAGCGGGGCAGTCCGCGCGCGAAGCCGCTCGTCCGCAGCGCCGCATTCAGGATCTGGTCGAAGCCGACCGCGACCAGCAGCAGGATGCCCACTTCGATGAAGTACCGCGTCCCGATCGCGCCAGTCAGGCGAGCGAGCAATAGGCCTGCCCCCATCACCCAGTGGCCCTGGCGCACCCCTGCAAGAACCAGTAGCCAGCCGAACGCGACCGCCGTCGCCAGGAGAAAGGCCATGGCGCTCACCTCGGCTAACGCCTATGCGCCGGCGGCGCCCGCCATCCTTACAGCTCGGCAGCGAGGAACGCGCGACGCAGGATCTCCGCCGCGTACACGCTCGAGATGCCGCCTTGCAGATAGCCGTCGAACGGAGGGCGCAGCGGGGCGTCCATGCTGAGCTCGAGCGAACTTCCGGCGACAAAGGTGCCGCCGGCCATTATAACCGCGTCGGGATAGCCCGGGAGCTGCGCGGGCTCCGGAACGGCAGTGCTTTCGATGGGCGAGTGCTCCTGCAGGGCCCGCGCGAAGCGCAGAAGCGGCTCGCGCGCGCCGAACCGGATCACCTGCACGATATCGCCCCGCTCGGCAAGCGGCTGGGGATCCACAGGGCAGCCGAGTTCCTGCGCGAACGCCGCAGCGTAGTCCGCCGCGCAGAGCGCCTCGCCCACCGCCTGCGGAGCGAGGAAGATGCCCTGGAAGAGCTCTCGCTTGCCCCCGGGGAAACTGCCCACGTCCGCGCCGAGCCCCGGTGCCGTGAGCCGGTCTGCGACCGCCGCGACGAGCTCGCGCCGCCCCGCGACATATCCTCCCCCGAGCGCGAGGCCGCCGCCGGGGTTCTTCGTCAGCGAGCCGACGAGCAGGTCTGCAGAAGGCTCCTCTGCTGCCACGAACTCCCCGTAGCAGTTGTCCACGATCGATACGACGCCTGCCCCGCGCAGGGCGGCGAGTGCCGGCTCGAGGTCGCCCGGCAAGAGCGCGGGCCGCTCATGGTAGCCGCGGGAGCGCTGGAAGAGCACGGCCTGGGTGGCCGGCGAGAGTGCCTCGCGCAGGCGCGTTGGATGCAGCCCGATGCCTGCCCCGACGACCCGCGTGCGGATGCCCCACTCCCTAAACGACCTCGGCGTCTCTCTCAGGCCCAAGACGGACTGCAGCGTGTCATACGGCTCTCCCGTCGCGACCAGCAGTTCCCCGCCGGGCCGCAGCACGCCCCACAGCGCGAGCGCGATCGCGTGGGTGCCGGACGCGATCTGCTGGCGCACCAGCGCGGCTTCGCAGCCGAGCGCCCCGGCGAAGACCTCGTTCAGCGTCTCGCGGCCGCGGTCTCCGTAGCCGTAGCCGACCGACGGGGCGAAGTCGTACTCGCCGACGCGGGCGCTTCGGAAGGCGGCCAGGACCCGCTGCGCGGTCTGCCGCACGGTCTGCGCGTGCAGCCTGCGGCTTTCTTCGAGAACCTCCTGCGCGCGGCGCTCGGCATTTGCGAACCTATCCACGGGCCAAGAGGGCCGCGATGCGGCCGGCCCACGCCCGCTCGATCTCGACTACGAGCGTCGTGCCCTCTGCGTCCGACTCCTGGGAGAGGATCGCGCCGTGCGCCTGAATCAGCGCCAGGAGGTCGCCGCGCGCATGCGGCACCTGGAACGAGCGGCGCACGCGGCGGGCAGCCAAGAGCTGGGCGATCGCGCCTCGCAGCTGGTCGATGCCCTCGCCGGTCGCCGCCGAGATGGCGACGCCGGGCAGCTCGAGGCGCGCCGTCGCCGGCAGCCGGTCGATCTTGTTGTACACGATGAGCGACGGCTGGCTGTCGGCGCCGATCTCCGCGAGCGTTTCCTGCACTGCGCGCTCCTGGTCGAGCCAGCGCGGGTGCGACGCGTCGACGACGTGCAGCAGGAGATCCGCCTGACGCGTCTCCTCGAGTGTCGCGCGAAAGGCAGCGACAAGCTCTGTCGGCAGATCCTGCACGAACCCGACCGTGTCGGTGACGAGCACGTCCTGGCGGCCTGGGATCTCCATGCGCCGCGTCGTCGGGTCGAGCGTCGCAAAGAGGCGATCCTCGCCGCCGCCCGACGCTGTCAGCGCATACAGAAGCGTGCTCTTGCCGGCGTTCGTGTAGCCTACGAGCGCCATGCGCGCGACATCGCCGCGCTGCGCGCGGGAGATGGCCCGCTGACGCTCCACGCGCGCGAGGCGCCCGCGGATCTCGGCCATGCGCGCGCGGATGAGGCGGCGGTCCGTCTCGATCTTCGACTCGCCGGGGCCACGCGTCCCGATGCCGCCGCCCAGGCGCGACAGGCTGCCGGCGGTGCGCCGCAGGCGCGGCAGCCAGTAGGCAAGCTGTGCCAGCTCTACCTGCAGCTTGCCCTCGCTCGATTGCGCTCGTTGCGCGAAGATGTCGAGGATGAGCGCCGTGCGGTCGACGAGCGGCAGCCGCAGTTCCTCCTCAAGCTGGCGCTGTTGCGATGCGGTCAGGGGATGCGCGGCGACGGCCAGCGTGGCCGCGAATTCCTCCCCGTCCTGGCGCGCCTCGACCGCCTTGCCGCTGCCGAGGTAGGTTCTGGGGTCCGGGTCCTTTGTCGTCTGCACGACCTCGCCCACGACTTCGGCGCCGGCCGCATGCAACAGGGCGCGCAGCTCGCCGAGATAGAAATCGAGGTCCTCGCCGCGCAAGGGACCCGCGTAGACAAGCAGTGCTCGCTCCAACCGGTCGTTCCCTTCCTTGCCGCGTATTCATTGCCAGAACTGGCGTCGTACAGGATGTCTCGCCTGCAGCGCGAAGAACGAACATGACCTACTCTGGGGGGTCCTGCACGATGCGCCAATTTCGCCCTGCGGATCTCTTGTCCCTGCGCGCCGCCTCCGGCGCCGCGATCGCTCCGGGCGGCGACGAGTTCGCGTACGCGCTGCGCGGACCGGGCAGCGAAAGCGCCCTCTGGCGCGGCTTCGAAGGCACCGAGGGCCTGCGTCCGCTGACGCGCGGACCGCAGGACCGCCATCCCCGCTACGCGCCAGACGGGAGCCAGATCGCCTTCCTGCGCGGGCCGGAAGCCGCCGGCCAGATCTGCCTCCTGGATCGCAGGGGCGGCGAAGCGCTGTGCTTCACCCGCCTGCGCCACGGCGTGCGCGACTTCGCCTGGTCGCCGGACGGCCGTTCGATCGCGGTCATCGCGCCTGCCGGCCCGGAGGGGCCGCTGCCGCTGCCGGACGGCGAGGTCGCGCGTCCCGGGACCGCGGATGCGCGCGGCGCGCTCTTGCTGATCCAGACGGACGGCACCTGGCGCCAGCTCTCTGCGGACGGCGTCGACTGCAGGCACCCCGTATTCTCCCCGAGCGGGCGCCAGATCGCCGTGCTCGCGACGGTACCGGGCGCGGCCACGCCGTGCCTCGCGCTCGTGCCCGCGGACGGCGGTCTCTTGCGCTGCGTTGTCGAGGCGGAGTTGCGTCCGGGCCCGGCCGCCTTCTCCCCGGACGGCTCCCATCTCGCGTTCGTCGCACGCCCGCTGGGCTCCGCGGAATCGAGCCTCTTTGCGCTGCGCGCCGACGGCGGCGAGCCGGTGGCCTACGCGGGTTCCTTGCCAGGTGCGCTCTCCTTGACCGGTGAGCAGCCGCTCGTTTACGCCCCAGATGGACGCTCTCTCTTCGCGCTTGTGCGAGACGGCGGCATCCGGCGCCTTGCGGAGGTACCTGCGCGCGGCGACTGCCGCCTGCGCACGCCTGCCGGCCTGGATGTGGCCTCGTTCGCCCTGGACGAGACCGGCAGCAGCATGGCGCTCGTCGTCGAGGAGCCGGCCAGTCCTGCCCGCTTCGAGCTGCGCGATGCGGCCGGGCGCCTCCTCTTGCGCTCCCAGCACGACCATCCGGCGCTCGCGGGCGTCCACCGCACCCCACCGCAGAGCCTCGCGCTTCGCGGCGGCTGCATCGCCACCGCCTACCTGCCCGAGGGCGGCGCGGCGCTGGCACCGGTGCTCATCACGGCGCATGCCCCCCACGCCTTCTCTGCGCTCGCGCAGTTGCTGGCGGCGCAGGGACTCGCAGCGATCGTCGCGCCCGCCGGACAGCTCGAGGAAGCTCTGGCGGCGGCAGCCGCGCAGTTCCCGCGCATCGATGTCCTGCGCTTTGGCGTCGCCGCGGACGGCCTGGACGCCCTCCAAGACCTGGCTCTACTCGCGCGGGCCAGGGCCGCGGCCATCACGAACCTTCCCGCGGCGTTGCCCGCAGCCGTGGCCTCGGACACGGCCTACGGCACCTCAGAGGGGCCTAGCCTCCTGCATCTGCGCGCAGGCGACCGCAGCGCTGACCACGCCGCGCCGCTGCGCATCACAGAGACGCGCAGCTTCCCTTCCGAGCGCGGTCCCGCCTGCCGGTGGACCGCTGCGGCGCAGGCCGAGCGGCTCGCCGCCGAGGCGGAGTGGTTCGGCCGCTACCTCGCGCAGTAGACCCGGTAGCCGTGCTTGATGGCGGCGTCGCGCACGTCATCGTACGACGCCTCGAGTTCGCGCCGCAGACTCTTCGCGCCTTGGCTCGTTCGCACGACCACCCAGAGGGAGCCGCCCGCGCGCAGGTGCTCCTTCGCCTTGTGCAGCCATGGGTAGTAGACACCCTTGCCGGCGCGGATCGGCGGGTTCAAGAGGATGAGGTCGAAGCGCTCGTCCGCGACCGGTGCAAGCCCGTCGCCGACGAGCACCTTGCCGTGCACGCCGTTGCGCTCGAGGTTGCGCTGGCAGAGCGCTGCGGCGCGCGCGTTGCGCTCGACGCACACCGCCTCGCAACCGTAGCGCACCCCGAGGGCGACGGCAACCGCCCCCCATCCCGCTCCAAGGTCCAGGATGCGGGCGCCTGCCTGCACCTCCGCCGTTTCGAGGAGCACGCGCGTGCCCTCGTCCAGCCCCTTGCCGGAAAAGACCGCGCGGTCGGTCGTGCAGACAAACTCCCTGCCGAGCACCCGCACCCGGATCTCCTGCTCATCCGTCGGCGCGTTCGGCGTCGCTGTGAAGTAGTGCTCCAGGCTCCTCCCTCCGAATTCGTGGGATTCTCGGCGCTCCCGCCCGCTCCTGCCGTAGCGTTCCCTCCGTGAGGTGCACGGGCGTCAGTAGCGCGCGCCGAAGCCGCGCTCCGCAAAGCCAGGTGCGCTGCACTCGCGCAGGTCCGGCAGGTCCTCGCGCGCGATCCGCACGAGCTCCAGGCGCGTCGCCGCCGGCCTTCGGTCGATGCGCCGCGCGTGGCGGCGGATCGACGACTCGACGATGTTGCGCGCGAGCCTTGCGTTGCCGTCGCCGACCCTGCCTTCGCCGGCGAGCGATTGGAAGAGCTCCATGAGCAGCCGGCGCGCGCCCTCCTCGAGTTCGTACTCGCGCTCGCGCAGGAGGCTGTCGGTGATCTCCATCAACTCTTCGCCGCTGTAGTCCGGAAACGTCAGCATGATCGGCAGTCGGGACACGAGACCGGGGTTGCTCGCGAGAAAGGCGTCCATCTCCCGCGGGTAGCCGGCCAGGACCACCAGGAGGTCACGCCGCCGATCCTCGATCTCCTTCACCAGCGTGTCGATCGCCTCGCGGCCGAAGTCCCGCTCTCCGCCGCGCGCCAGCGCGTAGGCCTCGTCGATGAAGAGGACGCCGCCCAGGGCCCGCTGCACGAGCTGGCGGGTCCGCTGCGCGGTGTGCCCGATGTATTCGCCGACGAGATCGGCGCGCTCCGCCTCCACGAGGTGGCCGCGGCTCAGCACGCCCGCCTCCCGCAATACCGCTCCGAGATGGCGGGCCACAGTGGTCTTGCCCGTGCCGGGGTTGCCCCTGAACACCATGTGCAGCGTCTGCGGCTCCGCGCGCAGGCCGATGGCGCTGCGCCTGGCCGCGACGCGGTGCAGGGCCAGGATCTCGTCAACCGTCTGCTTGACCTCACGCAGGCCCACGAGACGCTGCAGAGCATCGAGCGCGCGCGTGGACGGTTCCGGCTGGATGGCCTTTTGGCCCAGCGGCCGCACGACGGTGATGGTCTGCCGCCCGATCGCGCTCACCTCCGCTTCCTACGACCCGGTCTTCGCCCCGCCCGCAGCATCTCCTGGCCCGTCCGGCGGGAAGGAGAACGATGCCTCGGGGCGGAAGGGTGCAAATGGTGGTGTTGATTGGCCCTGCGCCGCATGAGAGATTCCGGCATCCCCTTCCTCCTGTCCGCGACGCTGGCGCAGGTCGGAGTGTCCATCGCCCAGCAGGGTATCGCCGTCGTGAGCTTCGCCTTCCGCGCGCAGCTCCATCTCAGCCTGCCGCAAGCCGGCGGGCTCGTCAGCGCGACCTCTCTCGGCGTCATGGTCACGATGCTGCTCGGAGGCAGCGCGACGGACCGCTACGGCCCGCGTCCCATCCTGATCATCTCCGCCTGCCTCGCGCCGATCACCGCACTCGCGCTCACCTTCGCGCATGCCTATGGTCTCTTGCTGCTGGCCCTCGTGCTGGTCGGCTTTTCCGTCGGCGCCGTGCCGATCGGTGGGGCGCGCGCCGTGTTCTTCCGGTTCTCCGGACCCCTGCGCGGCACCGCGATGGGGATCCGCCAGACCGGCGTGACGATCGGCGCAGCGCTGGCGGCAGCGTTCCTGCCCGCCTATGTGGCCGCCCACGGACCGTACGCGCCCTGGATCTTTCTTTCGGCGATCTCCGCCCTCTTCGGCCTCGTCTTCGCGATCCAGGTCCCAAGGTTCCCGCCCACGGCCCAAGCGTCACCCGGCACGCCGCTCGGGCGCGATACGCACATGCTGATCGTGCCGGCGGTACTCGGCTTCACGTTCGCGGCGGGCCAGTACGGTCTCTTGACGTACACCGTCCCTGCGGAGGCGCCGCTCGTCGGTCTCGCCGGAGCGGGGGCCCTGCTGGCAACCGCGCAGATCGGCGGAATGCTCGGGCGCGTCGGCTTCGGACTGCTCAGCGACCGGCTCCGCACCCGCGGGGCCGTAATCTCGCTCGTGTCCGGGATCGGGGCGCTGGGCATCCTGCTGGTGCCGCGCCTCGGGCCCGGAGTGCCGTACGCGCTGCGCCTGCTGCTCTATTTCGTCACCGGCGCCGGGGCCGTCGGCTGGAACGCCCTCTTCCTCACCTGGGCGGCCGAGCGGGTCGCGCCGGACCATGCGGCGCGCGCCCTCGGTGCGATCGGCGCCTCGATCTTCGCGGGATCGATCGTGTTCCCGCCCCTGATCGGCGAGGCCGCGCGACTGCAGGGCTTCTCCTTCGCCTGGATCGCGCTCGGCGTGCTGCTGGGCATCGCCTCCCTGGGCGCGCTCGCGGCCGGTCGGAGAGGAGCAGGATCCGGCGCGCCGCTGGGGAACTGACCTTGGGATCCCACGGCGAGGAGAGGTGCGCAGCATGGACTGGCAGATCTCGTCCGATGACATCGTGCGGGTGGCCCGTTCCCTGATCCGCGTGCGTTCGATCCGCGAAGCGGCCCAGCCCGGCGCCCCGTTCGGCATGGGCGTGCGCCGCGCGTTCGACGCCTTCCGCCGCGAAGCGCAAGCACTCGGCATCCAGGCGGTACGCGACTACGACGGATACGCAATCGAGGCGGAGATCGGCCAGGGCAACGAGATCCTCGGCGTGCTGGTGCATCTCGATACGGTGCCGGAGGGCGACGGCTGGACGGTTTCGCCGCTCGGCGGCATCGTCGAACATGGCCGCCTGTTCGGACGCGGCGCGTCGGACGACAAGGGCCCCGCGGCGGCCGCGCTCGTGGCGCTCGCAGCCGTCGCCGCGCAGGGGCCGCCCTTGCGGCGCAGGGTTCGCCTGATCGCCGGCGGCGACGAGGAAAGCTACTGGCAGTGCATGGAGCATTACCTACAGCACGCCGAGCGACCGACGCTCGGCTTCACGCCCGACAGCGAGTTTCCGCTCGTGCATGGCGAGAAGGGCGGACTCATGCTGCGCATCGAGCGCGACCCGCAGATGCCGCATCGCTACCTGATGGAGGCCGGCCAGCAGCCGAACGTGGTGCCGGACCGCGCGCGGCTCGAGTTCGCCCAGCCGGTGCCGCCGGCGCTCGCCACGGACCGCGCGCTCGAGCTCGGCATACAGCTCGTGCCGGATGACCAGGACCCGCGGCGCATCTTCGAGGTGCTCGGCGCAGGCGCCCACGCCTCGGTGCCCCACCTCGGCACGAACGCCGTGTGCGAGGCGCTGCGGCTCTTCCAGGATCACCTCGGAGATCCGCTGCTCGAACTGCTCGCCGCGGACACCGACGGCAGTGCGCTCGGCATCGCGCACCAGGAGCCGGACCTCGGCGCCGTCACGGTCAACCTCGGCATCGTGCATCACGATGCCACCGGGACGCGCATCTGGCTCGACATCCGTTACCCGCGCGGCATGACGGGACCCGAGATCGCCCGCAAGGTCGCCCTGAAGGTGAAGCCGCTCGGCGCCCGCGTCATCACGGAGTTCGACGCGCCGGTGCACTGGGTTTCCCCGGACGACCCTCTGGTGCTGGATCTGCTGTCCGTGTACCGCCGGCATGACGGGACCCGAGATCGCCCGCAAGGTCGCCCTGAAGGTGAAGCCGCTCGGCGCCCGCGTCATCACGGAGTTCGACGCGCCGGTGCACTGGGTTTCCCCGGACGACCCTCTGGTGCTGGATCTGCTGTCCGTGTACCGCCGGCATACCGGCGACCAGTCGCCGCCGATGACCATGGGCGGCCTCACCTACGCCCGCACGCTCGGGCGCGCCGTCGCGTTCGGCCCGCAGTTCCCGGGCCGGCCGGAGACGGCCCATCAGGCGGACGAGCACGCGTTCGTCGAGGACCTCGTGCGCGCCGCGCGCATCTACGCCGACGCGATCGTGGCGCTCGCAGCCGGATAACTGCGCGCGCAGAGAGGGCCGGCCTCGTGGGAGGCCGGCCCTCTCTCTGTTTCAGGTGCCGGTGGGATCAGTCCGCAGACGCGGTCTTGCCAGCCGCGGCGAACTCAGCCAGCTTCGCTTCGGACTCCGGCGTCGGGAGGCCGCTCGCCACGCCCCAGTAGTAGAAGGCGAGCGATACGACCGCGACGACCAGGTTGTCCCAGGGGTACGGGATCAACTGCGCCGGAGCGCCGAAGTTCGAGGAGCCGATGTACGTGAGCACGAGCATCGCGATGATGTAGACGACGAGCCAGACGCCGGCACGCACGTACTTCCAGGAGAAGTACGTCGTGTCGTCTGCGAAGGTCGCGACGCCGTACGCGTACAGGATGACGCCGATCAGCAGGATCAGCGCGACCGGCGCGTCGATCGCCCAGCCGGACCAGTAGAGGATCAGCGAGGCGACGACGAAAGCGGCTGGTCCGAAGAACCCGTCGCCCTTCAAGCGGAACGGGCGCTTCATGTCCGGCATGGTCTTGCGCAGCACTCCGAGCGCGACCGGTCCGATGATGTAGGTGAACACGGTCGCGTTCGAGACGAGACCCACGAGAGCGGACCAGGACGGCAGCGGAAGCAGGAACAGCAGACCCAGGACGCCGGTGAGGAGCAGGGCCCAGACCGGCACGCCGCTCTTCGGGTTCACCCAGAGGAGGAAGCGCGGGAAGTAGCGGTTCTTGCCCATCGCGTACATGACGCGCGACGTGGAGGCGAGGTACACGTTGCCGGTGCCCATCGGAGACCAGACCGCGTCGATCAGCAGGATGACGGCCAACCAGCCGAAGCCCGCGAACCTGGAGAGGTCGGAGAACGGAGCGGTGAACTCCTTCGCCGTGCCGGCCCAGCCGTGCGTGAGCTGCGCCGCGCCGACGTTGCCGATCCAAACCGTCTGGAGCAGCACGTAGAGCACGACACCGATCACGATCGCCGTCAGGACGGCGCGAGGAACGTCGCGCTGCGGATTCTTCGCCTCGCCGGCGAGGTCCAAGGCCTGCCGGAAGCCGAGATACGCGAAGATGATGCCTCCCAGCGGGACTGCGGCGAAGATTCCGGCCGATCCGAGCGGCGTGAAGCCGCCGTAGCTGCCGAAGTTGCCGGCGTTGAAGTGCCCGCCGAAGAGCAGGACGATGACGGCCAGCGACGGGACCGCGAGCTTGATCAGCGTCCAGACCGTATTCGTCTTCGCGAAGATATGGACGCCGAAGTAGTTGATGAAGAAGAACAGGACCATGAAGGCCACGGCAAGCCATATGCCGAGCGCTGTCAGCGAGGTGCCGTTGTACACCCCGGGCAGGTAGTAGCCCATGAACTGGACCGCTGCCTCCGCCTCGATCGGCGGAACCGAGGAATACGCGATCAGCGCGCCCCAGCCCATGATGTAGCTGACGAACGTGCCGTGGGAGAACTGCGGGTAGCGGACGATCGCGCCTGCCTCCGGCAGCGCCCCGCCGAGCTCCGCATAGACGAGTCCGATCAGTAGGACCGCGATGCCGCCGATGATCCACGAGAAAATCGAGGCCGGTCCTGCCAGGAAGGCGCCCTTCCAGGAGCCGTACAACCACCCGGAACCAATGATGCCGCCCAGCGAAGTCATCGTCAGGTCAAGGAACGTCAGCTCGCGCCGCAGGTGACCGGACACTGTCGCAGTAGCTGCTGCTGTTGCCAACTGTCGGTAACCCTCCCTTCAAGAACTCGAAACACCAGTTCGGTCCGGCGGAGTCACACCACCTCTCCGTGCGGATTGGTCACCTCTATTCGCGGACGGACCCGAAAATCCTTTTCTCGCAATGTCGAACGAACCTCGGATGTCAATGGGCATAGAGGACGGACAGCGTTGGACCCAATTGCGCAAGGCCGTCGTCCGGTCGCACCCAGATCGTGCTGGGTTCCCGGCGCCACCAGGTCAATTGGCGTTTTGCGAGCCTGCGCGTATTCTGCCGCAGGAGCGCGATGGCCTCGTCCGCCTGGCGCTCGCCGCGCATCGCCTCGAGCGCTTCGCGATAGCCGATCGTGCGCTGCACGAGCGCCTTCGCCTGCTCGCCGCGCGCGGCGAGCGCCGCCGTCTCCTCGAGCAGCAGGGGCCAGAGCAGCGCGCAGCGTTCGTCGATGCGCGCGTAGAGGTCTTTGCGCGGCCGCTGCAGTCCGATCTTCAGGACAGGCTGCGGGAGCGGGCTTTGCACACGCGGCGAGACTCCGGCCTGTGCCCGCTCGATCACGCGCACGAGGCGCGGGCGGTCGCGCGGCGAAATTCGCGCGGCCGCACCAGGGTCTGCGGCAAGCGCGCGCGCGCGGAGCTCCTCCAGGCTCGCCTGCGTCGCCCAGCTGCGAACATCTTCCTGCGGTGGAGAGCCGAACGCCCGCCACTCTCCCAGCGCGGCGCGCAGATAGAGGCCGGATCCGCCGGTGATGACGGCGACGCGGCCGCGCCGCTCTATCTCCCGGATCGCGTGCTCCGCGAGTTTCTGATAGACGGCGACGCTGACAGGCATCTCCGGGTCCGCAATGTCCAGCAGATGGTGCGCCACGCCCCCGCGCTCGCCAAGCGGCGGCTTGGCGCTGCCGCGGTCAAAGCCGCGGTACAGCTGCACGGCGTCCGCGTTGACGATTTCGCCGCCGATGCGCTGCGCCAGCGCGATGGCGAATTCGGTCTTGCCGACCGCCGTCGGGCCGAACACCGCGACGCGCATGCTCATCTCCGGCCCAGCCTCCCGCGCAGTTCCTCCGCGGAAAGGCGCAGGAAGGTCGGACGCCCGTGCGGGCAGAAGCGGGGCTCCTCGCATCGCCAGAGCTGCTCGATCAGCGCCGCCTGCTCCATCAGGGAGAGCCGATCGTTCGCCTTCACCGAGGCGCGGCAGGCGGCGATCTCGCGGCGGACGCGCTCGAGCCGCTCTACCGGGTGCTCATGGCCGGCGCCCAGGCCGTCGAGGATGTCGAGCAGGAGCCGCGCGTCCGCCGCCTGGCCGAAGATGCGCGGAACGGAACGCACGATCGCGTCGCGCGCTCCGAAAGGCTCGACGGAGAACCCGTACTCGGACAGCGACGCGGCGCTCTCGGCGAGCGCCGACGCCTGCTCGGGGCTGAGCCGCAGCACGACGGGGGCGAGCAGCAGCTGCGCCGAGCGCGCCTGATCGTCCGCTAGCCGCTCGTAGCCGATCCGTTCATGCGCCGCGTGCTGGTCAAAGATATAGAGGGCATCCTGGTCCTCCGCCAGCAGGAAGAGGCCATGCGCCTGCCCGATCGGGCGCGGTGCCGCGCCGCGGGGAGGCTGCCCCGCCTCCGCGGGCGCTCCGGCGGCAGCCGTCTCTCCTGCGGCGCCGTGCCCCGGGGCGAATGGCAGGCTCCCCTCGCCGAGGAAGAGCGTCGCCTCGTAGAGCTGGTCCCCGTCAGGCGGCGCAACGTACGGCGCAGGCGGGATCCCAGCGCGCAGGCCGATCGCCTCAGCCACCGCCGCGCGCACGAGGCCCGCCACCTCGCGCTCGCGGCGAAAGCGCACCTCGAGCTTCGCCGGGTGTACGTTCACGTCGACATCGCCGGGCGGCACCTCCACGCGCAGACAGAAGATCGGGTATCGCCCCTTCAAGAGGCGACCCTGGTAGGCAGCCTCCGCCGCAAAGCGGAGGCTGCCCGGTTGGACGGGCCGGCCGCCGACGATCCAGAACTGCAGTTGGCGGTTGCCACGGTCCTTCCCCGGCCGGCTCGCAAGGCCCAGGACACTCCCGGCCGCTCCACGGTGCGACACGGGTTCCAGCGTCTGCGCGACGTCCCGCCCGAAGAGGTCGGCGAACACCTCGACAAGATTGCCGCTGCCGCTCGTGCGCAGCACCTCGCGCCCCTCCACCTCCAGGACGAAGGAAACGCCGGGGGCCGCGAGCGCCAGGCGCTC
>JAKAPV010000307.1 GCA_021806845.1 Bacillota bacterium
GGGCGATCCCCGGAGCGCCGCAGGCCCTGCGGCAGCTGCGCGGTGAGGGGTATCGGATGGTGTTTTGCAGCAATGAGTGTTCGCAGACGCGCGAGGCGATGGCCGCGCGCCTGGAAGCCATGGGCATCCAGGCCGCCCCGCGGGAGGTGGTCACCGCCGCGGAGGTCGCTGCGGACTACCTCGGCACGCACCAGCAAAGCGCCAAGGTCTACGCCATCGGCTCGCAGGTGCTTTTGCAGACCCTGCGGGATCGGGGGGTGCAGCTGGTGGAGGGTGACGGGTCGTCGGGGGCGGACGCGGTACTGGTCGGCAACGACCGAGAGTTCACCTACGACAAGTTGGAGGCGGCTTGCCGCCTCATCTGGACAGGAGCGAAGCTCCTGGCCATCAATCTGGATCGCTGCCTCCCCACGCAGGACGGCCTCGTCCCCAGCACCGGAGCGCTGGTCACGGCGGTCGCCTACGCGACGGATCAAGAGCCGGTGGTACTCGGCAAACCCTCCACATGGGCGGCCAGGACCGCCCTCTCGTCCCTCGGCCTCGAGGCAGCGCAGGTCCTGGTCGTCGGCGACCAGCTGGACGCGGATATCCGCATGGGCCGGGCGGCCGGCTGCCGGACAGTGCTGGTGCTGACGGGCGGTTTGACGCAGGAGGATGCCGACAGGGCCCTGGACGACCGCCGCCCTGGACTCGTCCTTCCCGGCGTTGGCGCCCTGCCGGGCTGGCTGCATGAGCAGACCATCGCGGGATGGACCAGGCCCGGGACCGGTAGGCTTTAGGGGAGGACGCTGCCGGTGCTGCTGAGGATTCGGCGAAAAAGTTAGCCCTGGGACAGCGGGCAACCTGTCCCGGCCTGCGCGTGCGGCTTCGCCCGCTCCCGGTCCGGACCGTTGCCGCCTGCCCTGCTCGGCAGCGCCGCCCTCGGTCGTGGGCCGGGTCCCTGTCACCTCAGTCGGCGCCGCGAGACTGTGGACGTTCGTAGCGGCCGATCATGGCCGGGAAGAGCGCCACGTAGCGGAGCTGCAGGTCTGCGGCGCACAGGAAAGGCCGAAAGAGCGCGCCAAGGCTGATGAGATTGCCGCTCACGGCAAGGTCCCAGCGCTGCGGGCACGTTCCGCGAGACGGCTTCAGGCTACCCGCGAGCCCGTGCCTGCGATCACGGACGAGACTGGCGCCGAGGGCCTGGCGGGCGCCTATCGAGCCACGGTTGACGATCGAGTGGGCGACGTAGAGGAGGGCAGGGCAGCCGAAGCTCGGCACTAACGGGAGGAGTGCCCGGTCATCGCGTCCGTGTGGGCGTCCGGAGGCAAACGAGAAGGCTCCGGTTGCAAGGGCACCGATCAACGGCATCGGCGGTTCCTGCTGCGCGTCCTGAGGGTCGCACGGCACCCCGAACTGGACACCGCGATGAAGAGTCCATTCCCGCGGCGAGCGTGCCCGAGACGAGGGCGATCCGACGCAGGTACGGCCGTGTGCCCATCAGTCCGACCCGAGGGCGGCATGCCTTTCGGCCACCCGCTCCTTGATCTCCCGGAGCCGCTCGCCGTGCAGTGGATAGAGCCGCCAGAACAAGAGCGCCACACCGATGGAGAGGAGCGGAAGGCCCGCGACGAAGAGCCGCAGCGTCAAAAGGACGCTGCCCCCCTGGTGCGCGGCGCCAGCGCGGTAGCCCGACGCCGCGAGCCCCAGCAGAACGAGGGACTGCAGGAAGGACACGAGGCGCACGATGAAGCCGTTCACCCCGTAGTACATGCCTTCGCGCCGGTGCCCGGAGCGCACCTCATCCTCATCGGTGATATCCGCGATCATCACGTCGAGGAGGAGCATCTGGCCGGAGAGGCCGACGCCGACCAGGAGGCCGAAGAGCAGGGCGAGCAGCCCGGAGCCGATGAATAGGAAGGGGATGAACGCAAGGGCGTACCAGGCGGCCGACGCCATCGCGGCCGTTCGCACGCCGACGCGCACCGCGACGCGGCGCCAGAAGAACAGGCCCGGGATGGCCATGAGAAGCGCCGCGCCGAAGAAGAGCGCCGGATTCGCGCCCCCCAGCACGAACTGGCTGTAGAACGGGATGAGGCCGCTGATGGAGACGAAGGTGAACTGGACGAAGAACGCCCCCAGCACGTACATGACGAAGGAGCGGTTTCGGAAGGTATAGGACAGCGCCTCGCGCAACGGCAGGCCGGCCCGTACCGACGCCCTCGGGTCCTCCCTCATGCCCACGAGCGAGATCCAGAGCGAGCCCAGGTTCAGCGTCCCGAAGAGGAGCGCTGCACCCGCCCACCCAAGAGTCCCCGAAAGCAGCGAGAGGCCGACGAGACCGAGGATTGTGCCAGCGATGCCCCAGATCTGGCGGTAGGCGGAGACACTCGCGCGCTCCGCAAGGCCCGGGTACATCTCAGGGAAGAGTGCGGTCCAGTTCAGTACGACGAGATCGTAGAGCGTGTCGAACAGGAAGACGAAGAGGAGGAACCAGACGAAGAGGGTGCCGTGCGCCGCATGCGCAGGCGGGATCCAGAGCAGCACGAAGGCGGCGCTGAGCGGCAGCGCGCCCAAGAGGACGTAGGGGGCGCGTCGGCCCCAGCGCGTGCGAGTGCGATCCGAGAGGTGCCCGAAGACGGGATTCCCGATGCCCGCCCAGATGGCATGCCAGATGAGCGCGGCGCTGATCAGCACGGGCGACACGCCGTGGACCTGCACGTAGAAGTAGGTAAGGAAACCGGAGACCGCCTGCAGCGTGAGACTCGCGCCGAAGTTGCCGGCGCTGTAGAGCACTTTTCGCAAGATAGCTTCCCCCTCGCCTCTCCGGGACCTTCGCGCAGGCGGCCGAAGCTCCTGCCGTCAGGTGTCCCGGGTAGACCCACCCCATCCCGAGGAGCGCGAAGCGCCAGGAGACGGAGGTGTGGGCACTCCCCTCGCGCGGAAGCTGCCGCCCGGTTCCCGTAGATCGACGTGGACTGGCTACGGTGGATGTGGCCTTGGCCCGAGAGCCAACCCACCCTCCCGTCCTCGAATCCACCGTCTCGTGTGCCAACGCGGAGCGCCTGAGCCCTCCAAAGGATCTCATTCCGTCTTCGCGAATCCCCCGATCATCACGGCTGCATTCCTGCCGGCCGGAACCGGCTCATCATCCTATCACGCGGAGACCTCGACCTTGAGGTCGAGGAGGAAGCGTCTTCCAGTTGTCGAATGGTGGGATATGGTATCTCGACACGAGCGAGCGTACCGGTTTCGGTGCTACCCGACCGCAG
>JAKAPV010000308.1 GCA_021806845.1 Bacillota bacterium
GGTGGAGCAGCACGACGAGGTCTCCGATGTGCAGTGCGAGAATTGCGGCCGCATGATGGTCATCAAGCATGGGCGCTTCGGCCGCTTCCTCGCCTGCCCGGGCTATCCGGAGTGCAAAAACACGAAGCCGCTGCGCGAACCGACGGGCGTCACCTGCCCCGAGTGCGGCGGCGAGATCGTCGCGCGCCGTTCGCGCCGCGGACGGACATTTTACGGCTGCGCGAACTACCCCGCCTGCCACTTCACCACCTGGCGCAAGCCGGCGAAGGAGACATGCCCGGACTGCGGCGCCTTCCTTGTCGAGGTTCCGCGCAGAAACGGCAAGGGGGAGCTCGTCTGCGTCAAGGAATGCGGCTACCGCAGACCCATGGCGACTGAGCTGGAGGCGCGGTAGCGGGCCGGGTGCCGGGAGGAGGGGAGCCCTGTGCAGGTGGACGAGGCGGCGATCGCACGCCTGGAGCGGGAGCTGCGGCTGCGCGGAGCATCACCCCACACGCTGCGCGCCTATCGGCAGGACCTCACGCAGGTCGCCGCCTTTCTCGGCGGCAACGAGCTCACGCAGCTGCGGCTGCGGGCCTATCTCGCCAAGCTGCAGCAGGAGGGGCGCGCGCGGCGCACGGTCGCACGCGCCCTCTCCGCGCTGAAGGCGCTCGCTCGCAGCCGCCTGCGCGCGCAGGAGAGCGCGCCGGAGTGGCTCCTCACGACGCGGGGCCCGCGCCTCGAAAAGCGCCTGCCGCAGTTCTTCAGCGTCGAGGAGACGGAGCGCCTGCTGGAGAGGCCCGATCCGAGCACCCCCCTCGGGCTGCGCGACCGAGCGCTGCTCGAACTCCTGTACGCCAGCGGTCTGCGCGTCTCGGAGGCCTGCGGCCTCGACCTCGGCGACTGCAGCTTGCCGGACGGTGATCTGCGGGTAATGGGCAAGGGCGGCCGCGAGCGCATCGTTCCCTTCGGCCGCGCGGCGGAGCGCGCCCTCTTGGCGTATCTTGATCGCGGGCGCCCCCGCCTCGCGCGATCCGTGCCGGCACTCTTTCTGAACAGCCGCGGCGGACGCCTCACGACCCGCAGCGTGCGCCGCATCCTGGCTGCGTACGAACTGCAGGCGGGACTGCCGCGCCGCAGCCCGCACAGCCTGCGCCACACCTTTGCGACCCACCTCCTCGAGGGGGGAGCCGACCTGCGCGCCGTGCAGGAACTGCTCGGCCACCGCAGCCTCTCCTCGACCCAGATCTACACGCACGTCCAGGCGGGCCGCATGCGCGTCGTGTACAAGAAGTCGCACCCGCGGGCCTAAGGAAGGATGGATGGCATGGAGACTCCGCAGTTCCGCTCTACGACGGTGATCGCAGTCGTTCGCGACGGGAGGGCCGCCATGGCGGGGGACGGGCAGGTCACGATGGGCGACACGACGATCGTCAAGCACGGCGCGCGCAAGCTGCGCCGGCTCTACGACGGGAAGGTGCTCGGGGGCTTCGCGGGCTCGGTGGCGGACGCGCTCCTTTTGTTCGACGCCTTCGAGCGCCAGCTCCAAGAGCAGCACGGGCAGCTGCGGCAGGCGGCCGCGGCGCTGGTCCGCTCCTGGCGCCAGGACCGCATGCTGCGTCGCCTGGAGGCGCTCCTTCTGGTCTGCGACCGCCAGAGCGTGCTGATGCTCGCGGGCTCCGGCGAGGTGATCGAGCCGGACGACGGCATCGCAGCGATCGGCTCGGGCGGCAACTACGCACTGGCCGCGGCAAGGGCGCTCGTTGCCGAGACGAAGCTCGGTCCCGGCGAGATCGCCCGGCGCAGCCTGGAAATCGCCAGCCAGATCTGCGTATACACGAACGACCAGATCACGGTGGAGGAACTGGGAGGGAGTGAGCGGGGATGACGGCGCAGGAGATCGTTCGCGAACTGGACCGGTTCGTGATCGGGCAGGACGAGGCCAAGCGCAAGGTCGCGATCGCGCTGCGCAACCGCGAGCGGCGCGAGCGGCTGCAGCCCGGCCTGCGCGAGGAAGTGACGCCGAAGAACATCCTGATGATCGGCCCGACTGGCGTCGGCAAGACCGAGATCGCCCGCCGTCTGGCGCGGCTCGTGGGGGCGCCCTTCACGAAGGTGGAGGTGACGCGCTTCACCGAGGTCGGCTACGTCGGACGCGACGTCGAGTCGATCATCCGCGACCTCGCGGAGGTCTCGGTGCGGCTCGTGCGCGAGGAGATGCGCCGGCAGATCGAGCCGGACGCCCACCATCAGGCCGAGGAGCGCCTCGTCGGCCTGATGGTGGGCGAGCCCGAGGAGCCGCAGAATCCCTTCGCCTCGATCTTCGGCTTCGGCCAGCAGAGCCAGCAGCCGCGCGGTGAGCGCATGTCCGATTCGGAACGCCAGGAGAAGCGCCGCACGCTGCGCGATCGCCTGCGCCGCGGCGAGCTCGAGGGCGAGATGGTGGAGGTCGAGGTGGAGGACCAAGGCGGGATGCCGTTCCTCGGGGAAGGCCAGAACCAGATGCAGGAGATGCTCCAGCAGATGATGCCCAGGCGCACGCGCCGCCGACGCCTCACCGTCCGCGAGGCCAGGCCGATCGTCCGCCTGCAGGAGGCGGACCGCCTGATCGACCAGGACAAGGTGGCGCAGGAGGCTGTGCGTCGCGCGGAGCAGTCCGGCATCGTCTTCCTCGACGAGATCGACAAGGTGGCTGCGCATGGGGCGCAGGGGCCCGACGTATCACGCGAAGGCGTCCAGCGGGACCTCCTGCCGATCGTCGAAGGCACGACCGTATCGACGAAGTACGGGCCGGTGCGCACCGAGCACATCCTCTTCGTCGCGGCCGGCGCCTTCCACATCGCGAGTCCGCAGGATCTCATACCGGAACTCCAGGGCCGCTTTCCGATCCGCGTCGAGCTACGCTCACTGGGGGTCGACGAGCTGCGGCGCATCCTGGTCGAACCGGAGCATGCCCTCGTACGCCAGTACGCGGCGCTGCTCGAGACGGACGGGGTGTCGCTCTCGATCGGGGACGATGCCGTGCTCGCGATCGCGGAGTACGCGCACCGGCTGAACGAGGAGACGGAGGACATCGGCGCGCGGCGGCTGCACACCCTGCTTGAACGCTGCCTGGAAGACGCGCTCTACCGCGCGCCGGAACCAGGGTTTACGCAGCTCAGCATCGACCGCGCCTATGTGGAGCGGCAGCTCGGGGGCCTCGCATCCAACCCGGAACTCTCGCGCTACATCCTGTAGAGTTCGGAGGTACGAAGGCCGACGTGACATCTC
>JAKAPV010000309.1 GCA_021806845.1 Bacillota bacterium
AGGGGAGAAGTCAACCGGTACAGTTCGCCACAGCCCGACGGCGAAGGCAAGACCCGTGGCGCCGGCCAGGACCCATGGCAGGAACAGTGGGACGGCGTGGAGGAGGAGTCCGGCGGTGACGGCTCCCAAGGGGTTCGCGAGCGTGAACAGGGCACCGACCATCCCGAACACCCGGCCGCGCACCTCTTCCGGGATCAGGCGCTGCAGTACGGTGAGGAGCAGTGCGTTGCCGACCCCGTTCATCGCCCCGCCGACCAGGAACAGCGCTGCCGAGAGCCATGGGACCGTCGAGGCCGCAAAGGCCAGCGTGATCAGGGCCTGGATGCCGAAGGCGATCGCACTCGCTGCGCGGGTGGACCAGTTCTTGATCACGGTGGTCGCGACCCCGCCAAGGATAAGCCCCACCGCCCATGCCGCATCGACCAGACCGTAGGTGGCCGCTCCGGCGTGCAAGCTGTGACGGACCCAGAAGGGCAGCATGGTGAAGGCGATCATGAAGGTGAAGTTGCCAAGGATGACGAGAGGCAGCAGCGTCATGACGATCGGCAGTTTGCGTACCGCTGCCATGCCCTCGCGCAGGCTGGAGCGGAAGCCCTGTTCCTCCGGCGGCTGCCCTGCGGCCCGCGCCGGCGACCTGGGCGCGAAGGTCCGCAGCATCAACGCGATGGCCAGAGCCGAGATCCAGAACGTGCCGAGATCGAAGCCGAACACGGCTGCGACCCCGACCGCGGCGATGGCCGCGCCGCCGAGGGCGCTGCCGACGGCGCTTGAGACCTGGAACGTAAGGCTATAGACGCCGTTCGCGGCGACGAGGTCGCCCGGGTCGACGAGGCGCGGGATGACGATCGCCTCTGCGGGCGTAAACAGGGCATCGCCGAGGCTGTTTACGGCGAGCAGGCCGATCACCGCCGGGACGAGACCACCCGGTGCGATCAGGGCGACGAGCCCGATGGCGACGGCCACGCCGCGCGCGATGTCCGTATAGAGCATAAGACGCGCGGAATTGTACCGGTCGGCCAGAACCCCTCCGAACGCAGCCAGCAGCCGTGGCACCACCATGGCGAAGCCGGCAACGGCGAGGAGCACCGGCGACCGCAGCTGGATCTCCCAGAGCCCCATGACGAGGAACACTGCGTTGCCGAGCTGCGACAGAAGCTGGCCCGCGAAGAGCCAGCGAAAACCGCGGTAGCGAACGAAGAGACCCACTTGGCTCAACCCTCTCCCGGCGAGCTTGTGGGAACCGCCTCGCCCTTGCGATATATCGTAGGGAGAAACGCGAAGGCGCTGATGGTACTGCGGGCCATAGGGCGGGTCGTCCCAGGGTACGATATGGCGGAAGATTGGCACGCCGCCCAGAACTGCGCGGGATCTGATGGCCTGGGCATAAGGAGAGCCCGCTTGCGGCGGGCTCTAAGTACGCGCGGCGGGGCGGCGCCGAGAACGCCGCCCCGCCTGCCTGGAGCCTTCGGGACTGGCCATCGAAGTCAGGGCATCACAGCATTCCAGTCGCGCTGATCTGCGTGCTCGGGGCACCGTCCGCGTCGTTGACCACAGAGGCCGCGCTGCCGACCCGAATGAGGTCGGTCGGGCTCACAGCGCCGGACGGAACGCCCGTTGCCTCGAGGACAACGGTATTGCCGCTCACGGAGACTGCGCTAACGGTGATCGTGCTGCCGGTCGTCAGGTCGGTCACCGTGTAGTCGGACAGGGTATGGTCCACGCTCGCGGCACTCAGGTCCTGGTCGTAGGCGACCGTGAAGGTCAGGGTGTCCTGACTGCCGCTCTGCGTCAGCCCTGTAGTAACCCACGGGGACGCCTTTGTGCCCCATTCCACGGCGTTCGAGGGTTGGGAGGGGGACGAAGCCGCCCCGGACGCGACGGACTCGACCTCAAAGGTGTAGGTGGTCCCGGCGGCGAGACCTGTGACCGTCGTGCTGCTCGTGGTCGGAGCGCCGCCATTCGCCGCTGCCACGGGGGTGTAGCCGCTGCCGCTCGAGACGAGCACCTGGTAGCCCGACGCACCGGCGACCGCGCCCCAGTTGAGAGAGACGCCGGTCGGGGACTCCCAGGCGAGGACCGCCGATCCGTTGCCAAGAGTGGAGGTCGCGTTGATCGGAGTTGTCGGAGCACCTGCCATGTCGTTGACGGCGGACTGGCCGGTCGTGACCTGGACCGTGTCCAGGGCGCCTCCGCCGATGCAGATGTCCTCGCCGAGCAAGACCTCGCCGCCGCTCACCGAGACGCTGGTCGGGTGCGAGGTCCTGCCGTTTGAGACCACTGTGTAGTCGGAGAGCGTCTCATCGAGGCTTGCCGCGTCCAGCGGCTTGTTATAGGTGATGGTGACCGTACCGCACCAGACGCCGGAGCTGTACGTCACGTCCGCCAATGAGGCAGTGCCGGAACTCGCACCGTATTCGACGGCGTTCGAGGCCGCGGACGCTGAGGATGTAGTGCCCGACGCAACGGCTTCGACTTCAAACGCATAGGTCGTCCCTGTCTCGAGGCCGGTGACTGTCGTACTGCTCGTGGTCGGCGTACCGCCGGACGTCACACCGACGGCAGTATAGCCGCTGCCTGTCGACTCGAGGACCTGGTAGCCGGTCGCGCCCGCGACTGCTGTCCACGCAAGCGAGATGCCCGTCGCCGCCTCGGCGGCCGTCACGTTCGTCGGGGCCGTGAGCGTACCTCCGCCGGCACCTCCGACGGTCTGGTGCGGGTGGAGGAGGATCATGTCCACGAGCCCTCCGGGACCAACGACGAGACGAACGTAGTCGCCAACCTGCACCTGCGAAACGGAGCCATGGGCGCCCTCGCCGGGCACAACCACCTTGACCCAAGAACTCAGCGTATACGTGCCGGCAGGGAGGTTGCTGTCCTGTTGCCAGCCCTGGCCGCTTGCGACGGTGACCGTGCCACTTCCGATCGCCGTCACGGTCCCGGCCACGCTGCCGGCGTAGATGCCGCCGGCACCCATGCTCTGTCCTGCCCACCCACCGACGCGCGGGCCTGCGAAGGCGCTGCCGAACCCCGACATCACCAAAGCGGCCGCAAACGCTAGCGCAAGTGGAATCTTGAATCGCATCGCAGGTGCCTCCTCTGGACTCCCCTTGCCTGTCCCTTCGTGTCGAGCCGATTCTTTTCCGGGGGCCAGAGGGAACGCAGTCAAACTAATACTGTGGAGCTCCCCAGGTTGCCCACCTCTTGACCCGGACCTTAGGAAC
>JAKAPV010000310.1 GCA_021806845.1 Bacillota bacterium
CTTCCGCCCAGACCTTCCGGAGAGAAACCAGTTCGCCATCGTGATGCCCCTTCGCCAGGCCGAGTCCTGACGTGCGCCCGCTCGTTCTGCCGCTCGGCGAGGACGGCCTCACTTTACAGGCCGTGGTGCAGCTCGCCGGCTGGACCGGCAGCGGCGGCAGCGCAAAGCATCTCATCCAGGCGGGAGAGATTCGCCTGAACGGGGTGCCTGAACGCAGGCGGAGCCGACAGCTCCATCTGGGCGACCGCGTCGCCTATCGGGAAGACGAGGTCAAACTGGTCGCAGATGGTCATTGAGGAACTGCAGCTGCACAACTGGCGCAACGCCGGGGCCGTCGCCGTCGACTTCCCCCCTGGGCTGACGCTCGTGACGGGGCAGAACGCGCAGGGCAAGACGAACCTCCTGGAGGCCGTCTTCTTCCTCGCGACCGGCCGCTCTCACCGCACGTCGCACGCCGAGGAACTGGTGGGCTTCGCCCACAAGGCGGCGCACCTGCGCGGCGTGATCCGGAGGGACAGCGGGACGTTCGTCCTGTCTGCCGCGATCGCGGACGGCCGCGTGAACCGCCAGCGCGATGGAAAGGCGTTTCGGCGCGGACAGGACCCGCTCGGGGACTTCTCCGCCATCCTCTTCGCGCCGGAGGACCTCCTCGTGCTCAAGGGAGCCCCGGCGGAGAGGCGGCGCATCCTCGACCTCGACCTCGGCCAGGCGGCGCCCTCGTACCGTTCGCTGCACGCGAACTACGCTAAGGTGCTGCGCCAGCGCAACGCGCTCCTGCGCAATTACGAACACCCTGCGCGCGAGATGCTCGCCGCCTGGGACATGGCATGGGCCAAAGCGGCGGTCGCGCTGACCCAGCTGCGGGCGAGGCTCGTCAAGGAGACCGCGCCGCACCTTGGCCGCCGCAGCGCGGAGATCTCCGGCGGGCCCCCGGCCGCGCTCGTCTACGAGCCTTCGCTTTCGGGAGACACCGTTCCTGAAGCGCTGGAGCAGCTCGCGGCCCGCCAGGAGGACGAACTGCGCAGGCGCACGAGCCTCGTCGGACCGCATCGCGACGACCTGCGCGTCGAGATCGACGGCCGCGACCTGCGGCTCTTCGGGTCGCAGGGCGAGCAGAGGACCGCTCTCGTCGCGTTCAAGCTCGCAGCCGTCGAGGTGCTCTCGCAGCGCCCGGGCGGCGCGCCCGTGCTGCTCCTCGACGACGTCCTCTCGGAGCTCGACCAGGGCCGCAGGCGCAACCTCCTGGTCGCGGCCATGGTTGCGCAGACCATCGTCACGACGACGGAGCCGCAGCTTGCGGGCATGCAGCCCGACCGTACCATTGCCGTGCGTGGGGGAGAGTACGAGCGGACATGGTAGAATTGAATTTGGGTGAGATCCTGCGCGGTTTCCTGCAAGACCGCGGTTTTGCGGAACGCCTCGCGATCTACCGCGCCTACGGGCGCTGGGAGGAGATCGTCGGCGCAGAGGTTGCGCGGCATGTGCGCCCGGTGCATGTCCATCGGGGCGTGCTGCATGTGGTGGCCGACTCCGGGGTCTGGGCGCAGGAGTTCTCCTTCGCGAGAGGCGCAGTACTGGCCTCGCTGCAGCGCAGCGGGGTGCCCGTGAAGGAACTGAGGGTCCGTCAGGGTACCTTGCCGGCTCCGCAGGCACTGTTGGACCTCACGCCGCCGCCGCCGCCGCCGGCCCTTCCGCCGGGAGACGCGGCACAGCTGATCCGCGACCCGGAGATCCGACAGCGGTTTGCCGCGCTCCTGCACTCGGCCCGCGAGGGAGAGGATCCACCTGCTCCTGCACATCGGCGCTGACGTGACCGTCCGCCTCCGCGAGGTGATCGCCATCCTCGATCTCCGGCGGGTCGCGTATGCGCCCGCGTCCCGGGAATACCTCGAATTCGCCCGGAGCGAACACCGCCTGGAAGGCATCCCGAGCGATACGAAGTCGCTCGTCGTCACCGCGGAAGCGATCTTCCCGTCACCGATCTCATCCATCACGCTTGCGCGCCGCGCTGCAGCCAGAGAGGTGTTTTAGCCCGTGCCCGAGTACGACGCATCACAGATTCAAGTCCTTGAGGGTCTGGAAGCGGTCCGTAAACGCCCAGGCATGTATATCGGCTCGACCTCGCCCACAGGTCTCCACCACCTCGTGTCGGAGATTGTCGACAACGCGGTCGACGAGGCCATGGCTGGCTACTGCACGCGCATCGACGTGACGCTGCACCGCGACGGTTCCTGCTCTGTGAAGGACAATGGCCGCGGCTTCCCGATCGACCTCCACCCGAAGCTCAAGCGCCCGGGCGTCGAGGTTGCGCTTACCGTGCTGCACGCAGGCGGCAAGTTCGGCGGGGGCTCCTACAAGGTCTCGGGCGGCCTCCACGGCGTCGGAGCCTCGGTCGTGAACGCCCTCAGCGAATGGCTCGAGGTGACTGTCCACAAGGATGGCGCCGTCTACACCCAGCGCTTCTCGCGCGGCAAGCCGCTCGCGGACCTGAGGCAGACCGGCAAGACGAAGGAGCACGGCTCCATAGTCCGCTTCCTGCCGGACGCAGAGATCTTCGAGGAGACGCGCTTCGACCTCGAGACGGTGGCGAACCGACTTCGCGAGATGGCGTTCCTGAACGCCAGCCTGCAGATCAACCTGACCGACGAGCGCACCGGCGAGGAGCGCCGCTTCCAGTTCGAAGGCGGCATCGCCTCCTTCGTCCGCTACCTCAACCGCAACCGCGAGGCACTGCACCCGAAGGCCTTCTACTGCTCCGTGGAAAAAGACCGCGTGCAGATCGAGGCGGCGATGCAGTACAACGACAGCTACAAGGACACGGTGCTCTCCTTCGCCAACATTATCCGCACCCACGAGGGCGGCACCCACGAGACAGGCTTCAAGAGCGCGCTCACGCGCCTCCTGAACGACTATGCCCGCCGCAACAACATCCTCAAGGAGAACGAGGACAACCTGAGCGGCGAGGATGTGCGCGAGGGGATCGCGGCTGTCATCTCCGTCAAGCTCGAAGAACCCCAGTTCGAGGGGCAGACGAAAACGAAGCTCGGCAACTCCGAGGTGCGCGGCCTCGTCGACCAGGTCGTCGGCGACGCCCTCGGCAGCTTCCTCGAGGAGAACCCCTCCGTCGCGCGCAGGATCGTCGAGAAGTGCCTGCAGGCGCAGCGCGCGCGTGACGCCGCCCGCAAGGCGCGAGAACTCACCCGGCGCAAAAGT
>JAKAPV010000311.1 GCA_021806845.1 Bacillota bacterium
CCGATCTGTGACGGCCGAGGACGTCGGCACTTCGGTGCAGGACATGGCGATCGCGGCTGAGGAGTCGCGCAATGTCCGCGGCCTGCCGGAAGCATCCGGAGATCCCTCGGTGGCGACGGCGTACGGCGTCTACGTGGCGCTCAAGGCATCGCTGCTGGAAGGGTTCGGCAACGAGCAGATCCGCGGCAGAAAGATCGCGGTGCAGGGCCTCGGGCACGTCGGCGTCCTGCTCTGCGAGCGCCTGCACGAGGAGGGAGCGGAGCTCTTCGTCACCGACATCGACCAGGCGAAGATCGACGAGGCCGTTGCACGCTTCGCCGCGCACCCGGTCGCGCCCGACGCGATCTATGACCAGGACTGCGACGTCTACTGCCCGTGCGCGCTGGGCGCGACCCTCAACGACAACACGATTCCCCGCCTTAAGGTCAAGGTCGTCGCCGGCTCGGCGAACAACCAGCTGAAGGAGCCGCGTCACGGGAAGATGCTGCAGGAGCTCGGCATCGTCTACGCGCCGGACTTCGTCGCGAACGGTGGCGGCGTGATCAATGTCGCGGACGAGATGCATCCGGACGGCTATCACCGTGAGCGCGCCTTTTCGCACGTCGCGAAGATCTACGACCGCATCCGGGAGATCTTCCGCATCTCGCGCGAGCAGGGAATCGCTCCGCACGAGGCGGCGGACCACATGGCGGAGGAGCGGATCGCGCGGATCGCCCAGGTGAATCGCATGTTCGTCCCGCGCGCCTAAGGTGGAAGGCGGGTCGCGGCCGCCGATCCTCGCGGTGAACCCCGGCTCGACCTCGACGAAGGTCGCGCTCTACGCCGGCGAGGACGAGGTCTGGCGGGCAGAGGTTTCGCACTCGCCGGCGGAGCTTGCGCGCTACGACAGCATCGCGGCGCAGCTCTCCCTGCGCTCGCGCGACCTCCACGAGGCGATCGCGGCGCACGGGCTCGACGTCGCCCGGCTCGCGGCCGTCGTCGGGCGCGGCGGCCTCCTGCGCCCGCTGCCCGGCGGGACCTACCGCGTCGACGACCGCATGTGCCAAGAGCTCCTGTGCGCGGAGCACGGAGCCCACGCGTCGAACCTCGGGGCGTCGCTCGCGCTCGAGATCGCACTCGAGAGCGGCTGCCCCGCCTACATCGTCGATCCCGTCGTCACCGACGAGCTGTCTGAGGATGCGCGCCCAAGCGGCTTCCCGGGCATGCCGCGGCGCTCCCTCCTGCATGCCCTGAACCAGCGCGCGATGGCCCAGCGGGCGGCGCAGGCTCTCGGCCGCGACTATGGCTCAGTGCGGATCGTGGTGGCGCATCTCGGCGGGGGGATCTCCGTGGGCCTCCACGACCACGGCCGCATCGTCGAGGTCAACAACGCCCTCGACGGGGACGGGCCGCTCGCCCCGGAACGCTCCGGCAGCATGCCGCTATACGCCATGTGGCAGCGCCACCTGGATGCGCGCTTCGACCTTGCCGCGGCGCTCGGGAAAGTGAGTGGCAAGGGAGGGCTCGTCGACCTTGTCGGCACGGCGGACCTTCGCTGCATACCCCTTGAGGGGAAGGGCCACCTCGCGCGCACCGCGCTCGCGCTAGGCATCGCGCGGGAGTGCGGACGGCAGGCGGCGCTCGGCGGCTGGCCCGTCGACGCGCTCGTCCTGACGGGCGGCGCAGCCCACGACGCGCAGCTCGTTCGCGATGTTCTGCGGAGAGCAGCCTTCCTTGCCAAGCAGTGCTTCGTCTTCCCGGGCGAGGCGGAGATGCAGGCACTGGCGGGGGGAGCCCTGCGCGCGCTGCGCGGCGAGGAGCCGACCCTTGACTATGCCCAGGGGCATGCCTAAGGTGACTATGGAGATTCCTGCGCAGAGGGAGGCGCACCGTGCGTGTGTCCTCGCCCTATGCAGTGGCCAGAGACAACGGCGGATACGGAGGGAGGCTTCTCCATGGCCAGGACCAAGTCCCGCACTTCTGCGGCACCTGCCCTGACCCCGGAAGCGGTGCGCAAGGCGTACCGCGATATGCTGCTCGCCAGGACGATCGATGAGCGCCAGTGGGTGCTGAACCGCGCAGGCAAGGCGCCGTTCGTCATTCCTTGCCGGGGACACGAGGCGGCGCAGGTTGGGTGGGGGTCCGCACTGCGGCCCACCGACTTCCTGCTGCCGTATTACAGGGACCTGGGCGTCATGGTGGCGCGCGGCTACAGCGCCCGCCAGGCGATGCTCGCGCTGCTCGGCAAGGCCGAGGACCTGACGTCGGGCGGCCGGCAGATGCCGGGACACTACGGCTGGCGCGAGCGCAACGTCATCACGGGATCGTCGCCGGTGGGCACGCAGGTGCTCCACGCGGCCGGCATCGCCTACGCGAGCCGGCTGCGCGGAGAGGACGCCGTCGCCGCGGCGGCGCTCGGCGAAGGCACCACCAGCCAGGGCGACTTCCACGAGGCCCTGAACTGGGCGTCCATCTACAAGCTGCCGGTCCTGTTCATCGTGGAGAACAACGAGTACGCCATCTCGGTGCCACAGAGCAGGGAGATGGCGGTCCAGGACGTGTCGGAGCGGGCGCTCGGCTATGGCATGGCGGGGGTGTCGGTGGACGGGAACGACTTCTTCGCCTGCTACGAGGCGACGTTCCAGGCGGCCGAGCGGGGACGGCGCGGCGAGGGGCCGACGCTCATCGAATTCAAGACCTACCGCACGGTGCCCCACTCCTCGGACGACGACGACCGCGTCTACCGCAGCCGCGAAGAGGTCGAGGACTGGAAGCAGAAGGACCCGATCACGCGCATGCAGGCGTACGTCCTGGCGGAAGGCGTGCTGACCAAGACGGAGGACGAAGCGCTCTGGGCCGAGGTGAAGGCAGAGGTGGACGAGGCCATCACCTACGCGGAGCAGGCGCCCTACCCGAAGGTCGAGGACATGTTCCGGCACGTCTACGCGGAGTAGGGGGCAGCGCGGATGGCAGTGAGGAACCTGATCGACGGCGTGCGCGAAGCGATGCACGAAGAGATGGCGGCCGACCCGCGGGTCGTCCTGCTCGGCGAGGACGTGGGCGTGCGGGGCGGCGTGTTCCGCGCCTCCGAGGGCCTGATCGCGGAGTTCGGCGAGCAGCGGGTGATCGATGCGCCGCTCGGCGAGTCCGGGATCGCCGGCGTCGCCATCGGCATGGCGCTCAACGGCCTGCGGCCGATCGCCGAGATGCAGTTCG
>JAKAPV010000312.1:0-477 GCA_021806845.1 Bacillota bacterium
GCGCGTCGGGCCCAGCGGGCGCAGCAGCGCCAGGCGCTCGCGGCGCTCGAGCGCAGCATCGCGCAGCTCGAAGCGGAGCGAGGCGCACTCGAACAAGCCCTCCAGGCGGGCACCGGAGCGGAGCTCGCCGAGAAGGCACACCGTTACTCCGACCTGCTGGAGGAACTCGAGGCCCACTATGCACG
Organism: Bacillota bacterium; assembly: GCA_021806845.1. GTDB lineage: Bacteria > Bacillota > Sulfobacillia > JAJZYS01 > JAJYTV01 > JAJYTV01. The sequence continues at coordinate 186 of JAKAPV010000312.1, forward strand.
CTGGGCGGAGCTGTTGGAGCAGGCGGAACGGGAGACGGGCGCGAGCGAGTAGAAAAGGGCCGCGCGGCAGGCAGGGGCCTTCGCCGGCGCGGTCCGCGTCCGCTGTCTTTCAGATCGGCGGCACGAGGTCGCGGACCGAGCCGTCCGTGACATCCAGCATGAGGTTGTCGAGCAGGCGCGCAGGACCGACGTGGGCCGCCACGGCGAGCATGGTCGGTCCAGCGATGCGGGAGAGCGGCGCCAGAGTGTCCGCGTCGACCACCGCGGCATAGTCGAGCCGCACGTTTGGGTC
>JAKAPV010000312.1:487-3194 GCA_021806845.1 Bacillota bacterium
CCGTCAGGATGCGCTCCAGCTCCGCCTGCACGGCGGCACCGCTGCGCTCCCCGGCGTCGAGCAGCGCGCGGGCCGCGAACAGCGCCCGCGACAGGCCGAGTGCCCGGATGCGGTCCGCCTCGCCCAGGTAGACGTTTCGCGAACTGAGCGCGAGCCCGCTCGGTTCGCGGACCGTCGGTACGACGCGCACCGTCACCGGCACGCTGAGGTCTCGCACCAGCCGGCGGACGACCGCAACCTGCTGGCCGTCCTTCTGGCCGAAGTAGACGGTGTCCGGCCGCACGATCTGGAGGAGTTTCAGCACGACGGTCGAGACGCCCTGAAAGTGGGTGGGGCGTGTCTTCCCTTCGAGTGTCTGGGAGAGCGCCGGCACCGAAACCACAGTCTGCATCGGCTCTGGATACATCTCCGCGACGCTCGGGGTGAAGACAGCATCGACTCCCGCCGTCTCAAGCATGCCGAGGTCGCGCCGGAGGTCCCGCGGATAGCGCTCGAAGTCTTCGCTGGGGGCGAATTGCAGGGGGTTTACGAAGATGCTCGCGACGACAAATTCGTTCTCGCGCCTCGCCGCGGCGCACAGTGCGAGGTGTCCTGCGTGGAGGTAGCCCATCGTCGGGACGAATCCGACGGCTTTGCCCGCACGGCGCGCGGCCTGCCCGGCCTCCCGCATCGCCCGCACGGTACCGCACTGCTGCACCTAGCGCCCGCCTCCGTAAGGATTGATGTCGGTCCCGTCATCGCCTGAGGCGATGAGGCGATGGTGCTCGACCCGCCGCACGGCTGACAGCACATCGGCGGCATCGGCGCCGAGCAACACCGCCTGCTCGGAGGTCGGGAAGGCGCCCTCGCGCACATCCTTCGCGTAGGCCTCCGCCGCGCCCTGGATGACCTGTCCGACCTCGGCGTAGCGCCGGTTGTGCCTGAGGCCCGCGCCGCCGATGCCCAGCATGTCGTGCAGCACCAGCACCTGCCCGTCGCACCCGGCGCCCGAGCCGATCCCGATCGTCGGCATGCGCAGCCGGCGTGAGATCTCGGCCGAGACCTCGTGCGGGACGAGTTCGAGGACGACGGCGAAGGCGCCCGCGTCCTCGAGCGCGTACGCGCCCTCCATGAGGCGAGCTGCCGCGTCGGATGTCCTGCCCTGCACCCGAAAGCCTATCGCATGCACGGATTGCGGCGTGAGACCGATGTGTCCCATCACGGGAATGCCTGCCTGGACGAGCCGCCGCACCGTCGGTGCGACTTCCGCGCCGCCTTCGAGCTTGACCGCCTGCGCGCCGCCTTCCTGCACCAGGCGGCCCGCGTTGCGCAGCGACTCCTCGGGGCTGATCTGGTAGGTGAGAAAGGGCATGTCGGCGACGACCAGGGCATGCTGCGTCGCGCGCGCCACCATCTTTGTGTGGTAGAGGATGTCCTCCAGGGTGACGAAGACGGTGGTTGCCTGCCCTTGCACGACGTTGCCGAGGCTGTCTCCGACCAGGATCGCGTCGACGCCGGCGGAGTCCACCAGAGCAGCCGTCGGATAGTCGTAGGCCGTGAGCATCGCGATCTTCTCTCCGCGTTCCTTGCGCTGCAAAAAATCCCGGGCGGTCACCCGCTTAGCCAACGCTTCCTCACCTCCGCGAGCAGTCGGGAAAAGTCTTCGGTATGTGCTCCGCCGGGACTGCCCTTCTCCGCGGCGAGCCTCGCGAGCACCGGCAGGAACGCCTGGTAGACGTCGGCGCTCTGGCCTTGCAGGGCCTCAAGGTGCAACGCTACGGTGCCGATGTCTCCGCGCTCGACGGCCCCCGTAAGGGCCTGCGGCAGGCCGACCGCCTCGATGTTGCGCAGAGTGCCGAGCGCAAGCGGCAGGAGCTGGCGGAGCGCGGCATCGCGCTGGGCTGCGCTCGCGCCTTGGCCGGCCGCGGCCTCTGCCGCGACGGCCAGGAGACCGACGAGCGCATTGCTCGCGAGGGCGGCTGCCGCGTGCAGGCTCACTTTGCGGCCCGAGTCGATGCGCACGGGCGTCATGCCGAGATGCCGTCCGAGCTCGATCGCCCGCAGCGCCGCGCCGTCGTCGCCCTGCACGGTGCAGGTGGCGCCGGCAAAGGCGGCCCGGCCGGCCTCCGGGCGCGCGATCGACTGCACGGGGTGCAGCGAGAGCACCTGCGTCCCTGCGGCCGATGCGGCCGAGAGCACCCCTGCGTCGAGCACGCCCGAGGTGTGGCAGACGATCTGGCCCGCCCCGAACGCCCCTGCGGCGGCGAGTTCGCGGCACACCGCAGCTACCTGCCCGTCAGGCACCGTCAAGAAGATCCAGTCCGCCGCCTTGCAGAGTGCGGCGGCGTCCTCCCAGACGGGCAGGCCCGTCGCCTCCCGGAAGCGCTCTTGGCGCGCGGGGCCCCCGCCGGCCGCGCCGAGGACCTCCTGCAGGCCGCGCAGCGCCAGCGCAAGGGCCGTGCCTACGCGTCCGGGTCCGACGATCGCGGCACGCTCCAAGCCCTCGCCTCCCGCCCAATTCTAGCATGCGCGGGCGAATTGACCTCCTCCCCTTCGTAAACGAAGGGGATTCCCAGGGTCGCCCCGGGGACTTCCTGCTTCAGCGGAGCGTGCCGGCGTTTCTACGCGCCGGTCTTACAGCCCCTCCACAGGCAGCTGCCGCAAGCCCTGCGGCCAGGATGTTCTGCGCGGAGTTGATGTCGCGATCATGGGAGCTCCCGCACCTTGG
>JAKAPV010000313.1 GCA_021806845.1 Bacillota bacterium
CATCAGTCACTGCCTGCGACCTCCACGAGCCGGAGAATGCCGAGGAGATCCGCGCCGCCCTTGGCGCTCGGCACGGGGATGTTGCCTTTCCGACCGTTCAGGAAACTGAGCTGACGCCCGTCGTACAGCATGTCGGACTCGCGCCGCAGGCGGTAGATGTCGAAGGCGAACTCGGCTTTGGTGTAGTCCCCTGTCCCGCTGCGCAACGTGAGCATGTCGTAGATCGCAAGGAGGGAGACGTCCATCCCTTTGGCCCTGCCAGCCTCCTTCAACAGATCATGGGCTCCCACGAGGGCGTGCATGAAACGGCGCGCATTGAAGCTCGACCGGTGGAGGGCCTGGTGGCGCGCCTGCACTTCGCGCATGAGGGCGGTCGGCTCGAGAGTCGTCGTCTTGCGCCGACTGATCGTCACCTGTTCGTTGAGCAGATCGACCGTCACCTTCAGCGGGAAGGCCTCATAATCCGGAAACTCGCCCTGAAGCGGCAGCCTGAGCTGGGCCGCCGCGCGCGCGATGTCCTCGGCGTATCCGCTCACTGCACTCAATGCATCAATGGTGTTCCATGTCGCAAGTGCCGCCTCGGCAGAGCGAGCCGCCGCCTCGACCTCCGCTGCGGTCAGGGCCACCTCGGGCACGCGCTGCCGCAACAGGCGGAGATCCCAGCGCCGCGTGGCCTTTTCCACCTGCTGGCTCAGCCGCCGGAGCTTCGCCATGCTTGCTGTAAGCCTCTTCCACGATTCGACGACCTCGTCCGGGACGAGAGCCGTAGGGTTGTCCAGCAGTGTCCGCTCGCCTGCCAAGGCTTGTTCCTCCCTGAAGAGCCTATCTGTCTGCGCCGCGGCAGTTTCCGGCCTTGGCGCGACTCGCAAGGCCTATTCGACAGATGGCTCCTTTGTCCCCTGCCGGGGTCGGCCGGGAGGACAAGGAAGAGCCCGCGCCGCATCGGGCAGCTGTTGACACCACGCTGGGCCCCTCGGCCTGAGAAGACGCCCCGCCTTGCGGCGGGGCGTTCACAGATCCGTCTTATCTGATGCGCGCAACGGCTGCTGGCGTCAGTTGCCTTCGGCCTGGAGCGGCCGCTGCCCCGGGGCCCCTCCCGACCCGGCACCCGCGAGGGTACAGCGCGCCGGCATGCGGATCTCGGAGCCCGATCGGTACGCTTCAGTACGACACTGCGAATGTCAAGGTGTCGCCAGCGGGGTCCTGGTAGGTGATCTCGTCCGTCCCCTGGCCGGACGCGGGCGCCGTGTAGGTGTCCTGCAGCCCTCCCGCGGCTGGGGCGGCGAGGCTGCCCTGGTGGCTGCCGGCAAAGCTCCAGCTCGGTGTCCCGGGATTCTGCCCTTGCCAGTCGTCGCCGCTGAAGGTCAGCGACTGCCCGCTGTGCAGGTCGAGGCTGGCGCCGGCCTGGTATGCGACCCAGGCGTGCCAGCCGAACTCATAGGTCGTGAACGGCACCGGGCTGACGAAGTAGACTGGCGTCCCACCCGACCCCGCCTGCACCGTGAGCTGGTTGATGGCCTGGCCCTGGGGCGAGAGCCGGAACTGTCCGGCCTCATACGTGAAATCGACGATGTAGTTGCGGTCGGCTGTCGTCCAGTCGCTATAGGCGTCGATCGGCGCAAGCTGGAGGGCGAGCGGCGCGCCGGCCTGCACGGCGTAACCGCTGTAGACATCCGCACCCTGCCGGTCACGGAAGCCGAAGCCGGCCAGGGGGCCCGGCTGCGCCTGGAGCGCAGCTTGCGCCGCGATGGGCTGGGAGAGCGAGATGTCCTCGAGTGTCGCCGTGATGCTGCCGCTCGCGTCCAGCGTGAAGTAGGACGCCGGGATGGCGCGGCTGCCGTCGGCGCCGAGCAAGACGTCCCACGAGCCGTCCCTGTTGATCGTCAGCCAGCCCGGATACGCCGATCCCGTGGGTCCGTCGTAGCTCATCACCTGCGGCTTCGAGAACGTGACCTGAACGATGTCCCCGCCTTGCGCAGGATTGCCGGCCTGATCCGTGGCCGTGATCGTCATCCCCACCTGATCGCCTGCCACCGCTTGGGTTTGGCTCTGGTAGTCCGGGCTCTGCGCGCTGCCGTCCGAAAAGCTCGCGGCAAGGTGCGCGGTCAGGTACTGCACGGTGGTGAAGCCCACCTCGGTACTGCCGTGGTTCGCGGTCGAACCGTCGGTGTCCGGCGTCGCGGGCGACCAGAGGTCGAGGCAGGTGTAGCCGGGCTGGGCCGCGGCCGTAACGGTGGCCGTCGCCTGTCCCTGGGCGTTGCTCGCCATCTCGAGCACTGGGCCCTGGCCGCCCTGGTAGCTGCCTTGCGTCAGGACGCCGCCCTGGCCTGCCAAAGTGGGCGTCGCCTGGCTGCAGCCGTCGCTGGCGTCGAAGTAGATGGGCACGCCCGCCTGCGCGATCGGGTTGCCGTAGGCGTCGCTGAGCTGCGCCGTGACGGCCCGGCTCGGATCCGACAGCGGCACCACGCCGTTCTCGAGGTCGATCGCCGCCGGCAGCACCCTACTGTAGAGGATGGCCGGATCGGTCGCCGAGACGACGTTCAAGGCGCCGGCCGTCTCGGCGAAGGTCCCCTTGCCGCTCGCGGCAAGGGCCCCAGTGGGGTCCGAGATCTGCACGGTGTAGGTGCCTGCGTCCGGGCCGCTCTGGTCATCTGTCAGGGTGAAGCTGCCGCTGGCGGCGTGCAGGCTCTCATAGCCGCCTGCGCCCTGATAGTGCCCGTCCACCATGATCGTCGGAGCGATCTGCCCCGCACTGTCCCAGACGGTGACAAGCAGCCCTGATTGCCCGTAGCTCGACGGCAGGGGCACGGCGTTGCCATGCGCGTCCACGGCCGCGACCCCGAAGGTGACGCCGGCCTTGGCCTTGTCCTCGCTGAAGCTCGCGTTCGAGGGCGCAACGAGCCGCAAGGCGCCCCTCGCCGGCACCGAGCGCGCCGCGACCAGGTGCCTTAGGAGGTCGACCATCTGGGTCGCGCTGAGGTAGGCCTTGGGGTCGAAGGTCGTCTTGGTCACGCCCGTCATCAGGCCCAGTGCCGCGGCCTCGCCGACGTAGCCGACCAGGGCCGACGGAATCTGCCCGTTGTCCTGGAAGTTCGTGGTCGTGATCGCCTGCGCCGCAGCCGCGGCGCCGTATGCGGCGACGAGAATCTTGGCCGCCTGGGCTCGGGTCAGGGGCTGCGCGGGAC
>JAKAPV010000314.1 GCA_021806845.1 Bacillota bacterium
CGCGTCGGGCGCCGCGCGCCGGGCGATCGCGGCCACGGCCAGCCATCATCTCTCCGCCGAGCGCCAGTACCGCTACCCGATCGAGCTCGGTGTGCAGCGCATGCCGACCTCCCAGTGGACCGCGACGGGGGCCGCCGCCTTCCTCGTGGAGGACGAGGCGGAGGAGCCTGCCGCGACGGCTGTCTCGAGGGGGGACGGCGCCGCACTGCGCATTGTCGCCGCTACGGTCGGCCGGGTCCAGGACTACGGCCTCAAGGATCCCAACAACATGGGAGCGGCGATGGCTCCCGCCGCCGCCGACACGATCCTGCGCCACCTTCAGGGCAGCGGGCACAGCGCCGATGACTTTGACCTGATCCTCACGGGGGACTTGGGACGCGTTGGACACCCCCTGCTGGAGGAACTCCTCGCAGACGAGCACGTCCATCCGCGCGAGCGGCTGCAGGACGCCGGCATCCTGCTCTACACGCCCGACCAGGGCGTCGATGCGGGCGGGTCCGGCGCGGCCTGCTCCGCGCTGGTGATGGGGGCGATGGCGTTGCCGCGGCTGCGCCGGCGCGAACTGCGCCGCATGCTGCTTGTGGCGACTGGCAGCCTGCATAGCCCGCGCACGTACCAGCAGGGCGAGTCGATTCCGACCATCGCGCACGCGGTGGAACTGGAGGCGGTCGAGTGACATTCCTTTATGCGTTCCTGATCGGCGGCGCCATCTGCATGCTCGCGCAGCTCGTCATGGACCTCACGCGGCTCACGCCCGCGCACATCCTGGTGGGAGCCGTGGTCCTGGGGGTGATTCTGGGAGGCGTCGGGCTCTACGAGCCGCTTGCGAAGGTGGCCGGCGCCGGCGCGACGATCCCGCTGCCGGGATTCGGCTACAGCATGATCACCGGTCTCATCCAGGAGATCCCGAAGGACGGCTGGGTCGCGATCTTCAGCGGCGCGTTCAAGGCCACCGGCGCGGGCATCAAGGCAGCGCTCATCTTCGGGATCGTGGCGTCGTTCTTCGTGCGGGCCCGCGCCTAAGCAGCAGCGGGCCCGGCAGACCGCAGGCGCGGTCCAGCTGGGCCCGGCTGTGCCGGTCAGCGGACCGGGATCCAGATCTCGATCTCCATCAGCTCTTCCTGCACAGCGGGGTACACTTCGAGATCGGGCGCCCCCTCCTTGTACTCCCTGCCGGTCGCCGGCAGGGAAGCTCTTGCCCTCAGATAGATCCTCTGGAGACAACGCTGGGTGTCTGCATACCGCCTGATAGCCGCCTCCAGCATGTATGTTATACTTGACGTATTGCCGTGTTTGACTTACGTTAATCGGGGGTGGAGTCGCGGAAGGCAAACGCTACGTGCTGCAGAACCGCCTGCGCGTTGCACGCGCCGAACGTCGGATGTCGCAGGAGGAGTTGGCGCAAGCCGCTGGGGTTACGCGCCAAACGATCAGTGCTGTCGAGAACCTCCAGTACGTGCCGTCCACCCTTCTCGCCTTCGTCTTGGCCAGATGCCTCGACAGGAGCGTCACGGACGTGTTCTTCCTTGAGGAGGTCGGCGAGAATGTCCAGAAGCCGAGTCGACGCTGACGAGCGAACTGTCGCCGTCGACAATGCCGCCGGGAACTCTGCGTACAAGGTAATGGGTTGGCTTCTCGTCGCGGACTTGGCGATTCGGGCGAAGTGGCCCGGGTGGACGACCTGGCACGGGTATCCCGTCGACATCCTTGCCGTGCTATGTACCGGATGCTTCACGTGGTCGTGGTCTGCGTGGCGCAACCGAATCATTTCCAGGCGCTATTTGCGAACGCTTGTGGTGGCTGTAACTGTCAGTGTGCTGGTCGCCCTAGCCCTTATCCTCACTTCGCATTTGCATTGAGAGGAGGCGACATGAATGCTCCAGAGACTGTGCTCCCGTTGCGGGAACGTGATGGTCGTAGCCAGCGCAGTCATATGGGCTACCGTGATCGGAGCTAGTGCAGTAGTTGAGCGCAACGCGATGCCGCACCTCGTCCTCATCCTGGGCGGTGGTGCCGTAGCACACGTACTCATCTTAGGACGTGCCGGACGTCGGCGGCAGGAACTGTGAGTTCGTGACAGCCAGCGGGCACTGGGCAGGGCACCGCCTAAGATGCGCGGGTTGCACCGGTTGGCTACGAGGTGCGAACGATGCGACGCCACAGCGCCGCATGGATGACCTGACCGGCCCGTGGGTCAGCTGGTATGACATTTCTGCACAGAGCTGCCGGGTGGTCCGGCTCCAATCGTCACTGCAGGCAACTACGGACTGGGCGTTACTCTGTGTCAATTGCGCACACTTCCCCGAGCCGGAAACGCCTAGGATACGGAATGCAGATCTGAAAATGAATAACGAGCGAGGTTGCGGCAATCTGCGTCTGACACTCTCCCTGGTATGGACGCATTCCACCTGAGTCAGTCGGCACGGCCTGAGTGTCCGAGAGCACGCCGAATTGCCCGTAGGTGGAGTAGGTCATGCCAGATGTAACGTCGCAAGGTTTTCGGTAGGGTCCATTCCTCTGCACGACCATCAGATCTCCAAGCATCTGGGCCAACAGAGTATGTCGCGAGCATCTCACCGTCACGAAACGACCGCTTCACCCACCTGAGTGACACGTCTCTCAGTTCTTCCAACAAGTATGTCTGCCACTCGCTAGATGAAGCGTCACCTGACCGTTGGGCGTACCAAAGATCGGCGAACGCCATGTGATTTAGGGTGGCCCCAACGGAGCGATCGCTTCTGCCTACCTTACGACATAGCAAGTCGTAATCGAGGTCTTGTGAAAAAGAAAGGACGTCGGATCGCGCATACGAGATGTACCGTAGGGCTTGCTGGAATTCCACGGAGCTCAGCGGAAGTGCGTCAAAGGTGAAGAACCCCTCGCTGTCACCGTCTGAGAGTTGAGACCCTACCTTGTAGACTTCTACGTGGTCGATGAGCACTTCGGTATCGACTTCTGGGACATCCGGCTCACCATGCACTTTGAGCCAGGACCAGAACTCGCGGAGAGCCTGAGGAAGCCTTCCGATGGCCTCCTCCTGTGACTGCCCTTGGCTCGTGCAGCCGAAGTATTCTTTCACCCAAGCCTGAGCACAGCCCGCTTGGTCCACCTCTACGCCGACATGAATGGAGAGCATGGTTCACCCCCGCCGAACGGAAATGCCTGACAGTCCTTCGACGAA
>JAKAPV010000315.1 GCA_021806845.1 Bacillota bacterium
ATACGTAGGGCCGTAGCTCCAATCGGTAGAGCAGCGGACTCCAAATCCGCGTGTTGGGGGTTCGAGTCCCTCCGGCCCTGCCAGCTTTGCGGACGCGGGCACCATGCGGTGCCCGCGCTTCGTTGACGCGTGCTAGAGCACATGATAAACTGATCAAGCGGTTTTTGGGGGGTGTACCGGATGCGCTCCATCGTGACCATGGCTTGCGTCGACTGCCGCGAGCGGAACTACTCGACGGAGAAGAACAAGAAAAACGACGCAAACCGCATCGAGTTCAAGAAGTTTTGTCCGCGCTGCGGGCACCACACCCTGCACCGCGAGACCCGTTAGCCATTAGGGCCGTAGCTCCAATCGGTAGAGCAGCGGACTCCAAATCCGCGTGTTGGGGGTTCGAGTCCCTCCGGCCCTGCCAAAATTTCTGGGGCGGAGTCCTCGCAAGGGAGCGGTAGCGCAGAGTGGAGAAGGCGTCAGTCGCAGAGCGCACCAGTCAATACGTCCGTGAAGTGCGCGCCGAAACGCGCAAGATCGTGTGGCCAGGCGTGCGCCGCACCGGCATGTACACGGCGGTGGTGCTGGTGACGGTCGGCGTACTCGCCCTCCTGATCTACGTGGCCGACCTCGTGTTCGGGACACTTCTATCTCATGTCTGACGTGATCGACGCGAGCAGCGTCGCGGTCGACCGCCACTGGTACGTGATCCACACGTACTCCGGCTACGAGAACAAGGTGAAGACCAATCTCGAACGCCGGATCAAGTCGTACCACAAGGAAGAGCAGATCTTCGACATCCTCGTCCCCATGGAAGAGGAGATCGAGATCAAGGACGGCAAGCGCAAGCTGCAAAAGCGCAAGGTCTTCCCAGGGTACGTGCTGGTCGACATGATCATGTCCGACGAATCGTGGTATGTCGTCCGCAATACGCCGGGCGTCACCGGGTTCGTCGGTTCCGGCCAGAAACCGATTCCCCTGACCCAGGCCGAGGTGGACGCGATCATGCGCCAGGTCGGCCTTGTCGAGCGGCCGCGGTTGAAGGTCGCGGTCGGCGATGCCGTCAAGGTGAAAGACGGGCCGTTCAGCGGGTTCGTGGGCGTCGTCGAAGACGTCTCGCCCGATCGGGGCAAGGTAAAGGTCCTGGTCTCGATGTTCGGGCGGGAAACGCCGGTCGAACTGGATTTCCACCAGGTCGAGGAGATGTAGGGAGGTTTCTTCGTGTCGCGCAAGGTGATGGCCCAGGTAAAGCTGCAGATCCCTGCGGGCAAGGCGACCCCGGCGCCGCCGGTCGGTACCGCGCTCGGCCCCCACGGCATCAACATCATGGGCTTCTGCAAGGAGTACAACGAGCGTACCGCCCAGCAGGCCGGACTGATCATCCCGGTCGAGATCACGATCTTCGAAGACCGCTCGTTCACCTTCGTGCTGAAGAGCCCGCCGGCGGCGGTGCTGCTCAAGAAGGCGGCTGGCCTTGCGACGGCTTCGGCGAAGCCGAACACCGAGATCGTGGCCAAGGTCCCGCGCGACAAGGTGCGCGAGATCGCCGAGCTGAAGATGAAGGACCTCAACGCCAACACCATTGAGGCCGCGATGCGCATGGTCGAGGGTACCGCCCGCAGCATGGGCATCCAGATCGTCTGATTCCGAAGACTGTGGGAGGCCGCACAGGCCGCATGAACCACGGGAGGTAATGCAGGATGGGAAAGAGGCTTGCGGATCTAAAGAAGCAGATCGCCGCGGACCGCCTCTATGAGGTGGGCGAGGCGCTCGAGCTGCTCAAGTCGGGCAAGGCTGCGAAGTTCGACGAGACGGTCGAGGTCGCGGTGCGGCTCGGCGTCGACCCGAAGCACGCGGACCAGATGGTCCGCGGCGCTGTGGCCCTGCCGCACGGCACCGGCAAGGTGCTGCGCGTGCTGGCGTTCGCGAAGGGCGAGAAGGCGCGCGAGGCGGAAGAGGCAGGCGCCGACTTCGTCGGAGCCGAGGACGCGATCGAAAGGATTCAGGGCGGGTGGCTCGACTTCGACGTGTCCGTCGCAACGCCTGACATGATGCCGCTCGTCGGCCGCATCGGCCGCATCCTCGGTCCGCGCGGCCTGATGCCGAACCCGAAGACCGGCACGGTCTCCCCGGAGATCGGCGCTGCGGTGCGCGACATAAAGGCAGGAAAGATCGAGTACCGCGTCGAGAAGGCCGGCATTGTGCACGCGCCGATCGGCAAGATCTCGTTCCCTATCGAAGCCCTTTCCGAGAACTTCCACGCACTGCTCGACGCGCTCGTCAAGGCAAAGCCGTCAGCGGCCAAGGGCACCTACCTGAAGGGCATCGCCATCAGCTCGACGATGGGCCCCGGCATCGCGATCAACCCGGCGCACGCCCTGGCGGTCTCACAGGCCGCCGATTGACGTGGCCGGCTCCCGGCCCCATACTCTATAGCGTTCGCCGTAGACCGCAGGTGGCAATGCCCTAATGCCGCAAGGCGCCTGCCGAGGCAGATGCACACGTCGTGACACACGTGACCTGCTGTGGTCTCCGCGCACGCGGAGACCACTTTTTGTTGCTGCGAGGGGAGGTGAAGGAATGGCCACTCCAGAGAAGGAGAAGACCGTCGCCGAACTGGCCGCGAGCCTGCGCTCCGCGCAGAGCGTCGTGCTTGCAGAGTTCAAGGGACTGAGCGTCAAGCAGTCCCAGAAGCTGCGCCGCGAGCTTTTGTCGCAGGGCGTGCAGTTCCGGGTTGTGAAGAACACCCTCTTGCGCAAGGCCGCAGAGGCAGTCGGCATCGACGGGCTCGAGCAGTACCTGAACGGACCGACCGCCATCGCGGTCTCCGCGACGGACCTGATCGCGCCGGCGAAGGTGCTCTACGCCTTTCAGCGCGCGAACAAGGAATTGCAGGTCAAGGCAGGCATCCTCACCGGCAGTGTCATCACGGGCGCGGACGTCCGCGACCTGGCGGATCTGCCCCCCCGCGAAGTCCTGCTTGCGAAGGTCGCAGGCGGCATGAAGACCCCGCTCTACGGTCTCGCCTCGGTGATTTCGGCTCCGCTGCGCAACCTCGCCTACGGCATCGATGCGCTGGCAAAGCAGCGCGCCCAGGCTGGCTAGGTCCCGCAGAGTTTCGAGAAGTTTGAGGAGGTAGACGCATGAGCAAGGTTGCAGACATCCTGGAGAAGATACACGGCATAAC
>JAKAPV010000316.1 GCA_021806845.1 Bacillota bacterium
ACGAATTCGAACGGGTGCGGCTCTTCTGGAGGGACTTCAGCTAGCACAGGTTATGGTCTAAGACGGCGCTGTGCTGCGTGTGGCGGCATGAGCGTGAGATAATGTTTGCAGGCTGACGCGGACGAATGTCTGGGGCTGTTGACGAGGCTAGACATCTGAAATCAGAAGAGTTATTGCTCAGACATGAGTACAACGCAAGCGATGCCTGAGAGTTCGCCGTTCCACTACGGTGGCCGCACATTCACCCTGGACGAGGTCGAATCTATTCGGAGGATCAGCGAAGACCCATGGAACAGCACGCGCACGGACATCGCGCGCGCGGTGTGCGAGGCACTGCACTGGGTGAAACGCGATGGCCAGCCCAACCTCCTCTCGTGCAACATCGCCTTGCGGCGCATGGAGGCGGACGGGGTGATCTGGCTGCCCCTGCCGACCAAGGAGCCTGTGCAGCGCAAGCGGCGGCGGACAGCCGCCGGGGAGCCGCAGGCACCGATCAGCGGCTCCCGCGGCGACCTGCAGGCCCTGCAGCTCCGCGTTGTGCGCGCGGGCAGCGACCAGGCGAAGCTCTGGAATGAACTCATGGAGCGCTACCACTATCTCGGCCACGGCACGATGGCGGGAGATCAGATGCGCTACCTCTGCTACGACGGCGAGCGTCTCCTGGCCGCCTTCGGCTTCGGCGCCGCGGCCTTCCGGCTTGGACCGCGCGACCGCCTGATCGGCTGGACGACAGAGGAGCGAGAGGCCCATCTGCACCTCGTGGTGGAGAATCGGCGCTTTCTGGTGCTGCCCTGGGTGGAGGTGAATGGCCTCGCTTCGAGCCTGCTCGCCATGGTGGCCCGCCGTCTGCCCGTAGACTGGCAGGAGCGCTACAGCTACCGGCCCGTGCTGCTCGAGACCTTCGTCGAGCGCGGCCGCTATGCGGGGACATCCTACGCCGCCGCGAACTGGATCCTGATCGGTCGTACGCAAGGCCTCGGCCGGCCGGCACCTGCGCAGCAGCGCAAGCCGATCAAGGACATCTGGCTCTACCCGCTCGAGGCCGGCTTTCGCTCCGTCCTGACGGGTGGACGACTGCCGGCGATCGACCTGCAGAGCCGTCGTGGATTGCCCCGCCGGACGAGCGAGCGCCGCGGGGGTGTCCCGAGATGACTGCGGCGGAGTTCGAGGCATTCGCACCGGCGTACGCCCGGCTGGACGAGATCACATCCTACCTCGCAGGTCCCATCGCCAGGATCTATACGGCCGCAGAGGCTGAGGACTGGGTTCACTCGGACGGAGCTGACGTCCTGCGGAAGATCCTCCAGGGCTTCTTCGATCTGCAGTCTGAGCGTGAACGGAGGTGCGAGGGGATCGTCGACGCCCAGGGGACGCCCCACAACGCCGTGGAGAAGAACCATGAGCGCAGCCTGACGACCCGCTTCGGCGACGTCGATGTACACCGCTTCGCCTACCGCCACGACGGTGCCCCCAACCTCCATCCCTTGGACGCACAACTGAACCTTCCGGAAGAGCAGTTCTCCCACGGTCTGCGGCGCCTGGCGGCCATCGAGGCCGCCCGCGGCTCGTTCGAGGAGGCAAAGGACGCCATCGAGCGGTCCACGGGACAGCTGGTCGGCAAGCGCCAGGTCGAAGAGCTCGCAGGGCGCGCAGCGGCGGACTTCGACGCCTTCTACTCCGAAACACCCCGCCCGAATACTGCGAGCGAGGATGTGCTCGCGCTATCGGTCGACGGCAAGGGTATCGTCATGCGCCCAAAGGCCCTGCGCCCCGCGACCGCCAAGGCGGCCGAAGAGTCGGGGCAAAAGCTCTCAACCCGCCTGTCCAAGGGCGAGAAGGCGAACCGCAAACGCATGGCCGAAGTGGGTGCCGTCTACGACGCCACACCCGTCCCACGCACGCCGGAGGACGTCCTGCGCACCAGCGAGCAGACCGAAGATCCGAAACCCGCTCCCACCGCCAAGGCCAAGTGGTTCACGGCCAGCGTCGTCGAGGACGCCGCCACCGTCATCTCACAGGTCTTCGACGAGGCCGAGCGGCGTGATCCAGAGCATAAACGCACTTGGCTCGCCCTCGTCGACGGGAACAACCATCAGATCGACCGCATCAAAGCCGAAGCCGAAGCCCGCTCTGTGCAGGTGCGGATCGTCATCGACTTCATCCATGTGCTCGAGTATCTCTGGCGGGCGGCATGGAGCTTCTTCGCCGAAGGCGATCCCGCGGCGGAGGCTTGGGTCCTCGAGAAGGCCATGGCTGTCCTCTCGGGCCAGGCGGGCATCGCCGCCGCCGCCATCCGTCGCAAGGCGACCGACCTCCATCTCGAGAAGAAGAAACGCGAGGGTGCCGACACCTGCGCCAACTACCTGCTCAATAAACGCCCCTATCTCGATTACCCCACCGCCCTGCAGCAGGGCTGGCCGATCGCCACCGGCGTGATCGAGGGCGCCTGCCGCCACCTCGTCAAGGATCGCATGGACATCACCGGCGCCCGCTGGGGACTCCAGGGGGCCGAGGCCGTCCTCAAACTGCGCGCCCTGCGGCAGAACGGCGACTTTGATGCCTACTGGCACTACCACCTGACGCAGGAGTACCGGCGCGTCCACCTGGCGCGGTACGCCCCTGACGTCCTGGGGAACGCCGCCTGAGCATCTGCGTCCCACACCCGGTTCGCCTCCGCGTAGCCACGGGCGTCAGACCTCCGGATCGCCGGTGGTCTTGTCGCCCTGCGCGAGCGCAGCCCTCTCCTCCTCCGTCTCTTTCTCAAACGCCCCGAGTATCGCGTCTTGCATGCGCTGGACGACCCTCCGAAAATGCGCTTCGGCTCCTGCCACGTCGGTCATCGAAAGTGACTCCTCAATCCCGTCCTCGAACACCCTCCTGCTTTCCGCCAGCGCCGCCACACGCCGCTCCGATCTCGCGCCTCATCAAGCCCGACAGATGGCGGAGTCGTTCGGCTCCGACCCCGAACGCTACGACCGAACGAGGCCCCGCTATCCCGACGCGATGGTGGAGCGGATCGTCGCTGCGAGTCCCGGGCCCGACTTCCTTGACGTCGGCATCGAACCCGGCATCGCGTCCCGGCAGTTCAAGGCGGCTGGCTGCAGGGTGCTCGGAGTCGAGGTCGACGCGCAGATGGTCGCGTGGGCCCATCAGCACGGGCTCGAGGTTGAG
>JAKAPV010000045.1 GCA_021806845.1 Bacillota bacterium
CGATCTAGCAGCAGCTAGCGGAGCTGGTCGGGTACAGCCAGCGGGCGATTTCGGACATAGAGAACGGAAATACCCATGTGCACGCCGTGATGCTCTACCACATCGCGAAGGCGTTGCAGGTCGATCCGATTGAACTGTGCATGTCTGTCTGGCCGGGAGACGACCTCTTCCTGCAGACGGACCAGCTGGAGCGCGAGCTCTTGCTCCTCGTGAAGCAGATCCCGCCCGAGCGCAGGGAACTCGCGAAGCGGCTCTTGCTCCAGCTGCGGTAAGGCGGGCGGGCTTCACGCCTGGCGCCTCAACGTCTTGGCCGCCACCTGGTCCTGAAACCATGCCACCTGGATCGCTAGCCAAGTCACACCGTCGCGCCGCAGGCGCGAGAGTTCTCCCGTTACCGCCTGCTGGCCGAAGACGTCCGGGCTGTAGCCGGCCTCGGTCATGCCCTTCATCTTGTCGGAAAGGGGTGGCAAAGGCGCTGCGCAGAACGGGCCCGACCCGCCAAAAGCGCCGCACCCCGCGGGCATCACGGAGAGCAGCGCAGCGGCCAAGAGTCGCTGCACCTGTTTGCGCATGGAGTCCACCTCTGACTTCAACGTCTCCATGCCGGACCCGTCCGATGCCCGGATGGTCAGCGCGCAAAACGAGCAAGGAGCAGCGGTCTGCACCCCTGCTCCTTGCTCACGCTGCGGGTAGGCATGCGGCCTACCTGGCCGAGGTCGAGCGCTACTCGATGCCGGCCTTCTGCATCAGGTTCCAGATGATCTGGGCTGCCTGCGCCCGGGTCGTCGTGGCGTCCGGCTGGAAGGCTCCCTGGCTGCCGGTTGTCATGATGCCCTGCGACAGGACGAGCGCCACGTCCTGGGTGGCCCATGCGGGTATGCGCGCCTGGTCCGAAACCGTCACGACCGTCTGGCCGGCAGGGATGTTCAGGAAGTCCATGACCCGCCCGACGATGACCGCCATCTGGGCATTCGTGATCTGCAGCTGGGGCCGGAACGTTCCGTCGGGGTAGCCCTCGATGAAGGACTCCGCCACGGCGGACCGGATCACCGGCGCCGCCCATGAGGCGCTCGGCACGTCTCCGAACTGGGCGTTCGAGGCGAGGTTCCACAAGCCCAGAGCCCGCACCACGAGCGCCGCGAACTGGGCGCGCGTGACCCCGCCCTGCGGATCGAACGTGGTCGGCGTCGTCCCGGCGATGATCAGCTTGTTGGCCAGCGCCTGGATGGCGGCAGCCTGCGGAAGCCCGCCGATGTCGTTGAAGGACGCTTCGTGCGTCAGCACGGCGTACGTGGAGTCCGTGTGGGAGTAGATCGTGGCGGTCGTACCGGAGAAGACGGTCCAGGCGTGCTCCGGAACCCCGTTCACGAGCACGATCCCCGTCGTGTCGCTAGGGTCGGGAGCCGTCTCGAGCGTGAACGAGCGGGGAACGGCGCCGGAGAACTCCTCGATCGTTTGCGTCTGCCCGTTCACGGTCGCCGTGATGGTGAAGGTCATCGGTGCGCCGACGATGGTGCCGTTCGGCACGTTCTGCGTGATGTCCGTCGTATCGGAGGAGGAAGCAGGCGTCACCGACAGGGACAGCGAGATGTCCGAAGGCTGCGTGGCGCCGAGGAGGGTCGCCAGCTGTCCCACGTCGAGACTGCCGCTCGGCAGGGTGTACGTGGCGCCCGGGGTCTGGATGCTGATGCCGTCACCGTTTTGGCTGAGCGACTGCAAGGCGTCGGCGGAGAGGTTCACATCCGCCGTGGTGGTGTCCGACGAGAATGAGACATCCGTTTGGGTTGCACCGTTCAGGCTCTGGACGAGGTCGCCGGGGTTCACGTCGAAGGTCGTCGTCGAGCCGGCCACGGTGACCGTGCTGCTCTGGTTCCCGTTCGAGCCGGACCCGCCTGAGCCCGAGGACCCAGAGGATCCTCCGGTCGCGGGCGGCGGCACGATGGCAGCCATGGCCGTACCGACGAGCCCGGTCGGCGTGCCGTCGAGCGAAACCGTGCCCGTGACGGTCAGCTCTCCGATGTTCGTCGGGATGCAGCCGAACGTTGCGGCGGAACTTAGCGGCTGGGGCGCAGTCGGCGACTGGTTCTGGCATGCGGCCGACCCGCTTGCGGCAAGGGCCGCCGTGAACGCGGGATCGGTCAGCGGATTGCCGTTTTCGTCCACAAGGGACGCGGTCCACTGCAGCTGGCTGCCAATCTGCGCACGGATCAGCGGCGGCGAGATGGCGAGCGCCTGGATGAACGGCGACGCGTTGAGTGCGCCTTGCGTTTGGCCCAGGGGGCCGTTCTTGGATCCCCACCAGTTGTCCGTTGCGTCGACCTTGCCGCCGGAGTAGGCGTTCGTCCCGACGGAGAGGCCGTACAGCGCGTTGAAGTTGACCGCGGCGCTCGTGTTCGGCCCGTCGCCGAAGATGTTCGAGACGACGACCGCGTACTTGGGGCTGCCACTAGTGGCGACCAGGTTGTCGTGCTCCACGGTGACGCCCGAGTCGCCGCCGCCGATGTAGATTGCCGCTCCGGTCGCGCCAGTGACGGTATTCCCCGTGACCGTGGCGCCATCGGTGTTGAAGAGCACAAGGAAGGTGCTCGGAGCGGTACTCGTGTTGTCCGTTACGACGATGTTCTTGTTGTGGTTCGCCGTAGTGCCGATGAAGGTGATATCGGCGTTGTTGTTGCTTCCGCCGGTGAACGCGTTGTCCTCGATCGTGACGCCGCTCACGGCGCCGCTGTTTTCCTGGATGCCGTCTCCGGTCGTGCTGGTCTCATCCACGAGGTTCTGCTTGAACGTCGTGTCGCTCGTCGTGTACGAGACGGCGCGCCCCGGGTCCACGATGACGTTGTTCTCGATCGTCTCCCCGGTGTTCGCCCCTATCATCACGATGGCGGCCGTGCCCGGGCTGCTTGGCCCGTCAAGCGTGAATCCGTCCAGCGTGACGTTGTCCGTCGTGACTGTCACGTCCGGCCCGCCGCTGACGCCCGTGATGATGGACTCGGGGCCGCTGCGGCTGCGGGCGTCGACGCCCTGCTGCGCCCCCTCGAGGGTGAGCTCCTTGCCGACCGTCACCCCTTCGCTGTAGATACCGGCCGAAGCTGCGATCGTGTCGCCGGAGGAAGCCGCGTTGATCGCGGCCTGGATGGAGCTGAACACCTGGCCGCTCGTCGTGTCTGTTACTGGCGCGAAGCCCTGCCCGCTCGTCGCCCCTGCCGCCGGTGCGCTCGAAAGCCACGGCACGAAGGCGACGCCCCCGCTGACCGCAGCGCCTTGCGATGCGACGTTGAATGTGTTCAGGGAGCTCTGCGGGCCGCTGGCCGACCCCCACCAGTTGTCGGTGGCATCAAGGCCTGGCACAGCGGTCGTTCCGGAGGCGGCGCCGGTAAGGTTTGCAAGTCCGGCTGCGGTGTTGCCGCTGAGGTCGTTGTAGTTCGCCGTGGAGGAGAATGTCGCCCCGGTCGTTCCCATGTCGGCGATGCCGTCGCTCCACCCGGTGACGGTGTTGCCGGTGATGGTCGCGGACACGGTCCCTACGGCTCCGCCCACGCCGGTATCACCGACCTCGATGCCGGTGGAGGGTATGCCAGCCGTCGCGGCACCCGCGCCGAGCAGCACGTTGCCGTGGATATCCGCCTGGACCGAGGCCCCGCTCTTGTAGCTCGCCACCCAGATTCCCCAGGTCCCCGAGCTTTCGCCCGCAAGCACGTTCGGGGCCGTGTAGTTCGAGTCGAACTTGATCGTGTTGTTCTCGACGACGTCGCCCGTCATCGCCCAGTTGGTTTGATCCGCAGAGTAGCCGGCAGTCTGCACCGCGACGCCCAGCTGGTTATCCAGCAGCGTGTTGCCGCTCACCTGGACATTGCTGCTCTCGAACACCGTGATGGCGCTCGCCTCGGTGTCGGTACGCATGTAGACCATGCCGCTGATGTGGTTGTCCACGATGCTTCCCGTGGCGCCGTTGGCGATCTCGATGCCGTTCGACGCCCACTGATCCGTGTTCTGAGCTCCCGGTCCGCTCACGGTGTTGTCCTCGATGGTCGCGGTGACGCCGTCGCCGCCCAGCGCATAGCTGCCGGCGTCGATGCCGGCCCGCTCGAAGCCGCTGACCTGATTGCCTTTGATCGTCGCGGACGCGCCGCTGCTGTTCGGCCCCACCATGATGCCGCTGAACCCGCCGCTCACGGTGTTGTCGTTGATCGTGGCGCTCATCGAGCCATCGGCGGAGGCCGCGGCGGTGTTGCCGACCCAGATGCCTGCGGTCTGCGCGGCCGGGTTGCTGTAGTTCGTGTAGTTGAGCGGGAGGCCGCTGATGGTGTTGTCGTTGATCGTGACCTGGCTCGCTCCGTTTGTCGCGACGCCCACGTCCGCGCAATACGTATCGCACGGCACGGCGTAGACGCCGATGCTGTCCGTGATCCCGGAGCCCGTCTCGGAGATCGTGTTGCCGCTCACCACTGCATTCGTGGCAACGCTCTCCACGCCGATCTGGTTGTCGGTGAGGGTGTTGCCCGTGACGCTGACGCTGTTTGCGCCGTCACCGTACAGCAGGACGCCCGCCGCATAGTCGGCCTGCGGATCTGCGCTGTTCACCGTTCCCGTGTAGTCGTTGCCGCTGACGGTGTTCCCGCTGACGGAGCCCGACGCTCCGTAGTCGACTTCGATGCCGTTCGTCGCCACGCCCGACGTGGGGCTCGAAGTGACCGTGTCGCCGGTGGCCGTGAGAGCAGCTCCCGCTCCGCCGGCGAAGATGCCGGACTTGCCGTAGTTGGTGACGGCGGAGTTTTTGACCGTCACGTTTGCTGTCCCATTGGTGCCCGTCTCCACCTGGACGCCCTGGCCGCTGCCGCAGCCGACACCCGACTGCGGAGCCCAGTCCGGCAGCGCGACGCCGTCCACCGTACCGGAGGCGTTCTCGAAGCCGATGCCGGCCATGCCGTTTTGGCAGCCGTCGACGCCGTTCGTTGCGCTGCTGCCTTCGACCGTCAGGTTGGAGATCGTAACGCCCGAGGCGGGTGCCGTCACATCGATCCCGTATACAGTCGAGTGGCCGGAGAGCGCACTCGGAACGGCCTGCGGCGACGGCGGCAGGTCGATGGTCGTCTGCCCCTCGCCGGCTCCCGTCAACGTCATGGCCTTGTCGATCGTCACCTGCTCCGTATACGTTCCGGGTGCGACCTGCACGGTCCCGCCGGGAGCGACGGCGTAGACGCCCTGCTGGACCGTCGGGAATGCGTTGTAGCCGCAGTAGTAGGTGCTCGCGTTGACGCTCACAGCCGTACCGTCCGCAGCGGATGCGCAATGCGCCGTCACCCCGACGGTCGAAGGGGGGCCGAATTGCACGGTATTGATCGTGGCTTGCGTGCCCGGGCCTGCGGTCGAGCCAGTGATACCGATCCAGACCGCCACCTGCGAGCTGGAGGATACGTTGAGGGAGCTTAGGTCTCCATTCAGCAGGTCGTTGAGAGTGTAGGTATATTGGCCGTGTGGAGGGGTTGCCCCCTCGAGGTAGAAGGTGGTCGACCCGTTGATCACGAGCGTACCGTCCGTCGGCGTCGCGTTGCCGAGGAAGTATACGTCGCCGCCGAGACCGGTCATGTAGACGTTGCCGTCCACCGTCTGGGGGGTGCTCCAGTCGAAGAACTCCCCGTTGCCGCTCGCGTCGACCCAGATGTTGACCGCGAACGGGCCGGTCCCCGTCACGAGCAGGCTCCCCAGGCCGCCGAGCGTTCCGTGATAAATGGAAAAGCCCGAGTCGGTGTACTGCGAGTGTGGCCCCGCCGTCAGATAAATGGAGCCGTCTCCATTGATCGTCTGGCCGATGCCGTACACAGAGTTTTGAATGGTGGTTGGAGACGGAGACCGGAAGAAGTACCCGCCGTAGTTTGCGTTGTAGTAGGTGACCTGGCCGGCGACCCCCGGCCCGCCGCCCGCGCTCGCGCCCGGCACCGCAAGGAAGCCGACCGCCAGCATCGCCAGAAGCCCCGCGAGACTCACCGCAAGGTAGTTTCTCAATCTAGGAACCACTACGTCCCCTCCCCGCGCAGAGACAAAAATAGAACCAGCCGCTGAACGGCCGGTTACGCCTTTGCTCTTCCCCGCTAAAGAGGCGTCCACTGCTAGCGGGATGTCATCGCTTCCGTTGCGAAAATGTTTGATTGCGGTCAGCGGCTGCGCGATCGGAACGGAACGGGAGCACCCCCTCTTTCTAGTCGCGTCGCCATCTGACTACGGGGGGGCTTCCCCCCGCCACGCTTCGTGTCCTCCCAACTTGCGGCATGGTTGCCATGTTTTATACGACACGAGTCGACGGCGTTGCTTCACTGCCCGAATGCGGTTCGACCCGTATCGTCCTCACTCCCCACCAGGCGGTCTCGCTGCAGGGGACTGCGTGTCGATGCGTGCCGACAAGTTCCTTCGCGCGTTCCGAAGGCAATGCCGGCCCTCCATCCACGATGAAGGGCCGGCAGCGGGCTGCCAGGATATGCTTTGGTCTCGGTCAGGCCTGGGCCCCCTGCTCTTCACGTAGGGCCTCCTCAATGCGCTGGACCGCCTGCTCCGCAGTCTCGCCCTCTTGCGGGACGGGATTCATACCGTCCTTGCAGACGATCTGGATCGTCCAGGTCGGCGCGTCCACGTCGTGCGCGCCGAGGCCCGCTCCGCCGACCGCCTTGTCCGCGAGCCTGTGATGCGGCGTACACAGGGCCATCTGGTTGCGCACGTCGTCCACCGTCGTGAGCGGCTGGTGCTGGAGGAGGCGCGAGTATCCGTAGATGTCATGCTGCAGCAGGAAGGTCTTGAGCTTTTGGAAGTCCACGATATCGGCGTACTGCCACTCGCAGCCGAAATGGTGGGACTCGATGGCGTAGCCCTTCGCCTTGGCCTCCGCTTCCGTCATGCCGCAGACGTAGCAGGTGTAGTGGCCGTCTTGCCGCAGGCGTTTCTTGGCCTCACGGAATGCATGGGACTCCGTGCGTTGGACCTCGTTGGGATCCACGCTGAGGACCTTGAGCGTGCGCTCGATCAGATGGATCCTGGGCATGTTCCCCCGCCTTCCACGAGTGCGCTCTCAAGGACAAGACATCGAGCGCGGTCGCGGTTCTGTACTGTAGATATGTAAAGCCCCACGAAGCCGTGCGAGTCCCGCTTGGGACGATCCTCATCCGCAAAGCCTCCACGCCTCCCTGGCTGCCGAGCAAAGCAGAGGAGCCGCCCGAAGGCGGCTCCCACGGTCTCCTGACCAGCAGGCGGCTACACTGAGGGACTCCTAGCAGCGGGAGTACCCGCACGATGTGCAGTGGGCGCAGCCCTCCTCATGCACGAAGGTTGGAGAGCCGCACTGGGGGCAGAGGTCTGCCCCGTCCCCGCCGCGGGTCGCGGCAACCTGTGAGGCGAGCCCCCAGTTGTCGGACGGATTGCCGTTCAGGTGCCGGTTCAGAACCTGCCCCAGCGCGTCCACGACAGAGAGCACCCGGCCAGGGCCGAGTCCCATCTGGTTGGCACCGCCGATGCCCTGCAGCTGGTCCGCGAGGAGGCGCAGGCGCCGGCGTGCCGGGATGCGGCTGTCGGTGCGCAGGAAGACGCTCATGATCCTGCCGAGCGCTTCCATGAAGCTCTGGACCTCGGAGCCCGCCCGCCCGAGCAGCAGGAACACCTCGAACGGCTCGCCGTCCGATTCGTTGATCACGATGCGGGTCGTACCCGCCGGGGTGTCGACTCGGTAGGTGTGCCCGTTGATCACTGCCGGCACAGGGTGCACCTCTGGCCCCATCTCCGTCTCCGGCTGGGCCTTCTCGAGATGCAGCACCTGCTCATGGCGACTCTTGTCCCGGTAGATCGTGACGCCCTTGCAGCCAAGGTCGTAGGCGAGCTCGTAGAGCCGCTTCGTCTCCTCCGCCGTGTACGACTCCGGGGCGTTCGCGGTCTTCGAGATCGAGCTGTCCGTCCAGCGCTGGATGGCCGCCTGGATGCGCACGTGCTCCTCCGGACTGAGGTCCATGGCACCGACGAAATAGTCCGGCAGCTGCTCGCCGGGGTGGGCGTCGAGCCACTCCTGCGCGATCGGCACATACTGCTCGTCGAGCCCGAGGCGGGACTGGCGGACGTACTTGAAGGCGTAGAAGGGCTCGATGCCGGTCGAGGTGCCGACCATCGTGCCCACGGTGCCCGTCGGGGCTTGGGTGATCAGGGTGACGTTGCGGATCCCCTGACGTGCCACGAGTTGCCGGATGTGCTCCGGCATGCCCTGCATGAATCCGGACTGCAGGAACTTCTCCGCGTCGAAGGCTGGGAAGGAGCCCTTCTCCTGCGCGAGATCCGCCGAAGCCGCGTAGGCCGCCTCCGCAATGAAACGGTAGAGGTTGTCGACGAACTCGACGGCCTCCTGCGAGCCGTAGCGCTTGCCGACCTTGATCAGCAGCTCGCCGAGGCCCATCGTCCCCAGGCCGACGCGGCGCTCCCGCTGCTGGTTCTCGCGGTTCTCCTCCATGAAATAGGGCGTCGCGTCCACGACGTCGTCGAGGAAGCGCACGGCCGTGCGGATCGACACCTTGAGCTGGTCCCAGTCGACGCCATCCGCCGTGACGAAGCGCGCGAGGTTGATGTGGCCGAGGGTGCAGACGCCCCAGGCCGGCAGCGGCTGTTCCGCGCAGGGGTTCGTGCAGATCAGGGGATTGAAGTACCAGCTGTTCGAAAGCTCTTCAGAGCGGTCGGAGAAGATGACGCCCGGCTCCGCCGAGGCCCAGGCGCTCTCGACGATCGCCTCCCAGATCTCCCGCGCGCGCACCGTGTCGCGCACGACGGTTTCCTTGCCTGCGGCGAGCCACTTCTTCAGGTCGCCGTCCCATGTGGTGTCGTAGTCGGGATCGGAGGTGTCCGGGAACACGAGCTCCCAGCCCACGTCGTCCTTCACGGCCTGCATCAGCCCGTCGCTGACGCGGACGGAGATGTTGGCGTTCTCCACCATGCCGGGGGTGCGCTTCGCGTTGATGAACCTCAGGACGTCCGGGTGCCAGTCGTCGATCTGCAGCATGAGCGCGCCGCGCCGGCTGCCGCCCTGTTCCACAAGGCCCGTCGCGCGGCTGTAGAGGTCCATCCAGGACACCGCTCCCGACGAACGCCCGTTGACCCCGCGCACCGGCGCGCGGGTCGGACGCAGCGAGGAGATGTTGATGCCGACGCCGCCGCCGCGCGCCATGATCTCGATCATCTGCCCTAGTGTCGTGATGATGCCCTCGCGGCTGTCCTTGGGCGACGGGATCACGTAGCAGTTGAAGAACGTGACGCCGTGGTCCGTTCCGGCTCCCGACCAGATCCGGCCCGCGGGCACGAAGCGCTGGCTCTCTATCTCCTCCGCGAAGCTCGCTTCGGTGGCGTCGCGCCTCCCTGCCTCCTCCACCGAGGCGACGCCGCCGGCGATGCGGCGGGCGGCCTGGTTGAGGGACGTCTCCAGCGGACGGTCGCAGTCGACGGGCCGGCGCTCGAGCACGTCGCCCGCCAGGGGGCCCGTGAGCATCAGTACGCGCAGGATCCCGTCGGCTTGCACCTCTTCGACGCGTCCGATATCCTTCTTCGGCCAGCGCGGGTCCGGCTCGATGACGACGAGCGCCAGATCCCCCGGCTCGAAGCGGCGCTCGATGTCCTTGAGGGCGTAGCGGTCGAGGAAGATCTTCCAGCTGAGGTCTGAGGCGAATTCGTGTATCACGGAGGGTCATCTCCCATGGTAGTGTTCGGAAAGTATGGCAATCAGCCATACAAGGGGGCTCACGAGGTCAAAGGGGCGATCAGAGAGCCGGTACCGATATCAAGGATGAGGCCGTAGATCTGCACGTGCGGCGATATCCACGGACTTTCCCTCAGGGTCTCAAGGTCCTGGGCGAGGGAAGTCTGCAGATCATGCATCGGATGAACCTCCAAGGGGGGCAGGTCCCCCTTGGACACCCCGGGCCTTGGCTGCAGGCTGCCGGGATCGAGGCCAAGCATTCCGCAGCCGGTGTGCGGCAAAAGGAGCACTGCCTCCGTCCCGAGCACCTGCTGCGAGATGACAAGCGAGCGAATGACGTCGTCGGTGACCCGCGCGCCCGCGTTGCGCAGCACGTGCGCGGAGCCGAGGCGCAGTCCGAGCAGCGGCAAGGGGTCGATGCGCACATCCATGCAGGTTACGATCACGAGCCGCTCGCTGGGGACTGGGCTATCTGGAAGCCCAGGTGAGGCTGCGACGTAACGGCGGTTTGCGGCGAGCAATCGCTCGATGAGCGGAGGGGCGGAAGGCTCGGACAACGGGACAAACCTCCTGGACCGCTGGAACTTCATGCCGGCGGGGTAGCCCAGCCCGTGCGGGCAAATGCATTATAAACGCCTCATACTCATCGTCGCACCGCATGCTCTCCCTCCGAGGCGGGATGACGTATTCCCGTTCCAACCCTGTCGCGCAGGCGCAGCTCGTCCCCTGCTCCCGCGACAACTGGCCCCAACATCATCTCTAGTATCCGAGAAGGCCGATCCGCCTGTACCTACTATATATAGCGGTTATTTGACGCTCGGAAACTAGATCTTGAGTATACACTCTGTTCGCGTACACTGATGTCACTTCCTGCACCGGGGCAGCAATCTGTTCCAAGGACGGCGGATCCCCTTCCCGGAAGACCCGCCAGGATGCAGTGAACCCGCCCTTGCGCAACGTCCCAAGACACCGCCACTGTCGAAGGAAAAGAGAAGGAGAAGGCTCCTGTCCTCTCCTCATCTGCCGGTAATGCAACCTGTCGGCGCAGCCCAGCCTGGCTGCAGATGCCAGCGAGATGAATCCTTCGATTCTTTGACGACGTAATTACATATGTTATAATAAATCGCAGGAGGTAGTTCATGTGCCTATTCTCAAGATTACGACGGTTGGCAACTCGGCCGGGGTAGTACTTCCCAAGGAGATCCTGGCAAAGCTCCGGGTGGATAAAGGGGACAGCCTCTATGTGAGCGAGGCTCCTGACGGGATTTTGCTGACACCGTACAGCCCCGAAGTTGCAGACCAGATGGACCGCGCCGAAACAATCATGAGAGAGCACAGGGATGTGCTCAGGAGACTCGCCAAGTAGATGCGGGAACCGATCTGGGTTCACGCATCTGTGGTGAGGGCCGTTCATGGGCGACAACTAGCAGAGCACGGAGGCGCACCTGGCATTCGGGATGCTGGTCTCTTGGAGTCTGCCCTCGCCCACCCTCGCCACGTCTGGCATTACGAAGGCAGTGCGACTGTTCCGAGGCTCGCAGCCGCATACGGCTACTCGCTCACAGCCAATCATCCCTTCTCCGACGGTAACAAACGGGTCGCGCTCGTTGTCCTTCTTCTATTCTTGGACTTGAACGGGTGGCTCCTCGACGCGTCAGAGGAAGATCTTTACCTCCTCATGCTTGAGTTGGCCGCCGGGAACATGAGTGGGGAGCCGTTAGCCATTTGGTTGGAGGAGCGGTGTCGCAAGTCTTCATGATCTGGTAGGAGCGAGAACGGTTTCTTGATCCAGGTTGCAGCCTGGTTCTCGATGACCTCTCGCTCCTTGTCGATGGCGCGCAGCAGCGCACGACGACCAGTCGGTACGTGCGGTCGTCGATCACCCCTGAGTGCTCCTGCAGTTTGTACGACGCCGTGCCCTTGCCGGGGCTGATCCGGCCCACCTCGAGCCACTGCCCCTGTGCGAAGGCCGCCGCCTTCACCTCGTCCGCCAGGGAGTACACGCTCGGCAGGCGGGAGATGAACTGCCAGTGCAGTTCCGCCATGCGGTCGAGGTTCGGCCCCGTCACCATCTGGGAGTCCCCGATGTAGACGAGCCGGGCGATGTCATCCGCATCCAGTTGCCTCGAGAGTGTCTCCAAAGTTTCGAACGTCCAGGTCTTGTCGGAGGAGTTACCGTCGAGCACCTGGCCGAGCAGCGGCATGCCCTGCCCCACGCTGACCGCACCGAGCTGGAACTGCTTGGAGTGCTGGCGGTTGTTTTCCTTCGCATGGCCGTAGGTGATTTCGATCGCCCCATCCTCGGGCTGCTCATACTCGCCCCAGACCAAGATCGTCGCCGTATCCGCCCTAGCGGGCCCCTGCAGGGGGATCTCCTCCACCCCGAGGGCTCGCAGCGCCAGCGTCGCCATCACGCCCTGGGCTCCGGCCGCATGAAGCTTGTCCAGGGCCCGCCCCAAGGCTCATTGAAGTCTTCGCTACTGACGCCAGGGCCGAAGAGCACCTCCACATCCTCATCTTCGTAGAACTCACCCACACGCCAGAGCGCGCGACGATCCCCGAAGATGCACATGATCAGGGCCAGGATCCGTTCACCAGGCCCCATCTTCGCCTGCGTTTGCCACTCGGCGGCTTCGTCGATCACGTCGACGAGACCGATTTCCCGGCACAACGCACCCACCACGCCGAGGACGCCAGATCGGAAACCAACGTCGTATGGCATGTCGATACTCTTCGTCATTCTCGATGGCCAATTCTTGCTCCAGCTCGCGCTTGATCTGTCAGTCGGTACCACATTCTGGGCTGCACCTCAAATCGCCGGGTCAGGCGCCCATCTTCCCGCAGCAGGTCCAAAATGGCGACATCGGTTTGGTCAAGCATGGGATTCTCATTCCTTTCAAGTTGAAAGTGGCAGGAGGCGATGGCTTACTTGACGCCATGACCTTTTTGCCCGTCGTCCGATAACATTTTGGACGACAAGCACGCGGGAGGGAAACCTGATGCAGATTACGCTCGTCCGCCACGCCACCCTGCTGGTGGATTTCGCTGACCACCGGCTGCTGGTGGACCCGATGCTGAGCGAGGCCGGGGCCATGGACCCCGTCCCCAACGCCGCCGATGACCGCCGAATCCCCCTGGTTGACCTGCCCTTGCCAGCACCGGATCTGCTGGCCGGAGTTGACGCCATCCTTCTCACTCACCTGCACCGCGACCACTTCGACGCGGCGGCAGTCTCCTTGCTGCCCAAGCACCTCCCGGTGCTCTGCCAGCCCGGCGACGCCGACCGGCTCAGGGAGCTGAGCTTTGCGGCCGTCCGGCCGGTCTCCGGCGCCGTCGAATACGCCGGGGTCGAATTCATCCGCACGGACGGCAAGCACGGCACGGGCCTCATCGGCCAAAAGATGGGCACTGTCTCCGGCTTCGTCCTCCGGGCCACCGGTGAGCCGGTGCTCTATATCGCCGGTGACACCGTCTGGTGCGGCCACGTTCGGGAAGCACTGGAGGTGTTCCGTCCGGATGTCGTGGTGGTCAACGCCGGCGCTGCCCAGTTCCTGACCGGCTCGCCCATCACCATGGACGTGCGGGATGTGGCCCGGGTGTGCCAAGCGGAGCCAGAGGCAGCCGTGGTGGCCGTCCACATGGGTGCGGTCAACCACTGCCTGCTCACCCGTGAGGCGCTGCAGGCCGGTCTTGGGTCCGACATCCAGGTGCAGATCCCGGCTGATGGCGAGACCTTGCGCTTTCCGGGCGCGCCAAAACCTTCGCTGGGGGTGTCCCACCGTGAGTGACGAGATTCGCATACGCCGACTCGCCCCGTCTGATTACCCGCCCGTGATCGTAGTCCTCAACGACTGGTGGGGTGGTCGCCTGATGGCGGACATGTTGCCAAAGCTCTTCTTCGTTCATTTCCAGGAGACCAGCTTCGCAGCGGAGCAGAATGGGGTGCTCGCGGGGTTTCTGGTCGGCTTTTTCTCGCAGACCTATCCGGATCAGTCCTACATCCATTTTGTCGGCGTGAACCCGGCGTTCCGCGAGCAAGGGGTGGGGCGCAGGCTGTACGAACACTTCTTTGCCTCATCGCTGAAGGGCGGGCGCAAGGTGGTCCGCTGCGTCACTTCGCCTGTCAACAGGACGTCCCTCGCATTTCACATGCAGATGGGCTTTGTCATGGAACCGTCGGATACCCTGGTTGACGGAATTCCGGTCCACCCCGACTATGACGGCAGCGGGGGCGACCGCATACTGCTCGTCAAGCATCTCGGCGATTGACCCACGACCGCGGGCCGGTGCGGGGAGAACCCCCGCCCGGCCCGTTCCTCATGCCCGCTTTTCTTTGGCCAGCGGCGCTCGATACCTGCGACATGGGCCTCTATGTGATCGCCAAGGCCGAGGTGCGCGAGGTGATCCGCGAGGCCAACCGGGACCGCGCGACCATCTTCCTCACCAGCCACGACGCCGGCGACATCGAGTCGATCGCGCGCCGCGCCGTCGTCATCGACCGCAGGCGCATCGTGTTCGACGACAAAGTGTCGAACCTCAGGCGGCAGTGGCTGACCGACAAGGTCGTGGATCTGCGCTCCGAGGAGGAGGTTCGGCCGCCCGACATCCCGGGGGTGGTGGTCGAGAAGGCCTCGCGCTACGGGCTCCGCCTGCGCTTTTCCACCCTTGAAGTGCCTGTGCGCCAGGTCGTCGGCTACCTCCTCGAGCCGTATCTCGAGGAAGGCTAGGCGCCATCTCCACGCCTTGCGCGCTTGTCCCAGCTTCTACGGCGTACCCTATAGGCCAGCCAGGTTGTACCATGGTGAGAGAGCTTCGCTAGAGGATGGTGCACCTTGGACAACCGGGAACTGCGACTGAGGTTCTTGGAACTCTCGACTCCTCTAATCGCCGACGCCTGCCTCCGCCTCGGTTTGGGCGTGCGACAGGCCCCGCCAGGGATCCTCCCGCTGCGGGAGATGGACCGCGTCGCTGGGCGCGTACGGCCCGTCCGCCACTTCGGCAGCGTCGACATCTTCATCAAGGCGGTCTGGTCGGCAGCTCCGGGCAGCGTGCTGACCATCGACAACGCCGGGCGCCTGGACGAAGGCTGCATCGGGGACCTCATCACCCTCGAGGCGCAGGCGGCCGGCATCGCCGGTATCGTGCTCTGGG
>JAKAPV010000046.1:0-14199 GCA_021806845.1 Bacillota bacterium
CGACGAAGCCCGCAAGTCGCGCGCGCCGCCCGAGCCATGTGATCTCGACCGGCAGCACCGATCCAGACGCCTGAGCGGTCCGCTGCCGGCGCGCGTAGGCCTCGACGGCCAGCGCGAACAGCACGGCCGCCGCGGCGAGCGCAACCGCCGCCGCGAAGACGCCCGCCGGGTGGGTGATCGCGCTGACGAGCAGCGCGAGCCCCGCCAGCACCGCGGCAAGCAGCAGCAGCACGCCGGTCTCGACCAGCGTCTGGCGCGGACCCCGCACGCGCCGTACGATGCGTACCATGGCGATCGCGGCGAGGATCTCTCCGGCGGGACCGGTCAGCGCTGCCCATCCCGGCAGCACCGCAAGCGTCGCGTAAACGGCTCCGACCACCGCGCCCGCCCCGATCCGCCAGTCGAGGCGCTGCAGGCGCACACGGGCTAAAGCTCCGAGCAAGAGCGCGTCCATCAGCAAATTGACGGCAAGGTACTGGTCGAGGTTGGGCACGCGCTCCCCTCCCGTCACGCCATGGCTACGACCTTCCGGCTCGTCCTATGCTACGACGGGCGCATTGGCAGAAGTTGGCGGAACCAGGCGCGGCCCATGGCCGGTGGGCAACAGAAAACGCCCCGGATCCCGTTTCGGGATCCGGGGCGTCGGAATCGGACGGATGCGCTACTTGCGGCGCAGGAATTCGGGAATGTCGAGGTCGTTCGGTGTGAAAGAGCGGAGTTCGATGTCGCCCTGTCGCGCGCTGGCGTGGCGCGAGGCGCTCGGGCCGCGGCCGTCCTGGCCGGGGAAGCCCGTCGCGATGACGGTGACCCGCACCCGGTCCCCCATCGACTCGTCGATGACGGCGCCGAAGATGATGTTCGCCTCGGGATCGACGGCCTGACTGATGATCTCCGCGGCGTCGTTCACTTCAAAGAGCGTCAGTTCGGGACCGCCGGTGATGTTGAGGAGCACGCCGCGAGCGCCCTCGATCGACGTCTCGAGCAAGGGGCTCGAGATGGCGCCGCGGGCCGCGTCCTGGGCGCGGGACTCGCCGCCCGCGATGCCGATGCCCATGAGTGCCGAGCCTGTCTCGGACATGACCGTGCGGACGTCCGCGAAGTCGAGGTTGATCAGGCCCGGGACCATGATCAGGTCCGAAATTCCTTGGACTCCTTGGCGGAGCACGTCGTCCGCCATCCGGAACGCTTCGAGCACGCTCGTCTTTTTGTCGACGACCTGCAGAAGGCGGTCGTTCGGTATCGTGATCAGGGTGTCGACCTTCTGCCGGAGCTCTTCCGTGCCGCGCTGGGCGAAGCCCATGCGCTTCGTGCCTTCGAACGTGAAGGGCTTCGTCACGACGCCGACGGTGAGGGCTCCCGCTTCCTTGGCCACCTCGGCGACGACCGGCGCGGCGCCCGTGCCCGTACCGCCGCCCATGCCTGCGGTGATGAAAATCATGTCAGCGCCCGCCAATGCCGAGAGCAGCTGCTCCCGGCTCTCTTCCGCGGCCTTCAGCCCAACCTCGGGGTTCGCGCCCGCGCCGAGTCCCTTCGTCAGCTTCTCGCCGATCTGGATGCGCTGCCTGGCTTTCGAGCCGGCCAGGGCCTGGGCATCGGTGTTGACGGCGATAAAGTCCACGCCACGCAGGCCGGCGTCGATCATTCGGTTGACCGCGTTGTTGCCGCCGCCACCGACGCCGACCACTTTGATCACAGCAAACTGGTCGAGGCTAGCGTCGAAATCCAGCATCGGTGAACCTCCCTGACGGCTTGTCAAACGCAACTGCACCGTAAAAAGACGTGTACTTTTTCGCTAGACGCCTGGGTTTCCCTGCCTTGCCGCACGGCGCTTGCGCCACTGATCGAGGATCTGCCTGCGGATCGCCCCAAGATTCTGGAAAATGCGGTATCCGAAGGCAAACAAGGCGGCGTAGTAGAGCTCTACGCCCAGCCGGTCTCCCACGTAGGTCAGCCCGGCAGCGAGGATTCCATTGACAAAGAAGCCGGACGCGAATACCGAAAAGTCGAACCGGTCGTCGAGCGCCGCGCTGAGGCCGCCGAACGCGGCGTCCATCGCCGCGAGGAGCGCAACCGCGAGGTAGCGGGCCCAGATCAGCGGAATGCTGAGCGGCATCAGCGCTCCCACCAGCACGCCGAAGACGAGGGCGATGGCGAAATACCACACTGCGACCTACCCCTTCCCCACACGCTGCGCCGGGACATAGGCAGGAACCGTCACGCGGCGGCTCTCGTGCAGGTTGATCTGGATGCCGTAGAGCGACAGCAGCGTGATCTCCCCCGTCGGCCCTTGCAGGGATTTCACGAGGGCGCTCGGCTTGCCGACGGCGAGGATGGTCACCGGGATGCTCGTCCGTACGCCGCCGACCGAAACGACCGCGCCGGCGCAGTGCACGTCCGTCGTCGCGACGAGGCGGAGTCCGTTCAGCGAGATCGCCTTTGCCCCCGCGGAGTTGAGGTCGTTGATCACCGCGATCAGATCCTGGTCATGCAGGACGTACTCATTCGGGTCTACGCCGAACTGCGTCGGCAACGTGCTGTCGTTGAGCGTCAGCACGATGCCTGCCCCCGTGTAGGGCGTGAGCCCCGCCGCCCGCCTGGCCGCAGCCAGTTCCCCCTGCGTCGCCTTCAGCGCGGCGGCGGCGACCGTGGGCGGGGGCGAACTGCGCAGGCTGCGCAGCTCCGCCGTGAGCGCCGCGTGTGCATCCTCGCGCTGCTGCAGCAGCTTGGCCATCGCAACGAAGCGCTCGTAGGGCAGGTTCTGCCCCAGGCTCCACTGGACATGCAGTTCCATGCCCAGGAAGAGTCCGATGGCGATGCCGACGATCGCCACGAGTGGGCCGTATGCCTTCACTTGCGCAACACCACCAGGGGTCTTTGCGGCAACCGCAGGTCGATGGAGGCAGCGACCACTTGGCGCCTCTGCAGCGCCGCGAGGATCGCCTCGAGTTCTGCCAGCGTTTTCCTGGTGTTCGCCGCGGGCGGCCAGAAGACCTCCGTGCCGGACGGCAAATAGATCTGTGGCGTCGTTCCAGGTACAACTTCCGATACGGTAAACCCTGCCTCGTGCAGCGAAAATGCGAGGGCGGCCGCCGCGGCGGCCGCTTGCGGCAGGTCGGCGTACGGGTGCACCAGGGACGCCGCCACCCCCTGCAGCACCGGCAATCCGCTGTTTTGGGGTTCCTTGCCGAGAACGCGCCCCGTCCGGTCCACGCCGTACAGGCTGCCGCCCACGCCCGCCGCCACCACCACCGGGCTGCGGTACGAGACGGTCAGCACGAGCCGATCCGGCCACTGCCGCTCAAAGGCAGCGGTCGCGAGGTAGCGCGCCTTCTGCAGGAGCTGCTCGTCCGCAGCGGCGGTCCGCACCGAAAAGAGCGGCACGCCGAACCGGAGCCCGCTCAGCCGCCAAAGGCCTTGCGGCCCGCCCCGTACCGCCACATGATGCAGGCGGAAAAATGGCCCTTCCAGCACCTCGAATACCGCTGCAAGCGCGGCGAGGAGCGCGAGGACCGCAAGCAGGCGTTTCGGGCGCAGACGGCGGCGCCGTGCCGGACGCACGACGCGAAATCTCCGCTGGGCCAAGGCTCGTCCCCTCTCGACCGATCGCTAGCCATCCGTGCCGGCCCGTCGCGGTAAAGAACGCACTGACATTCGCTCCTACCTGGCGGCGCTCCTCCTGTGCAGGACGCGCTCGACCTCGCGTGCCGCGGCCGCGGCCGCATCCCGTCTGCCGAGCGCCTGCGCCGCCTGTGCCATGGCGGTGCGCCGCCCGGGTTCGCGCATGAGCGCCGAGAGTGTCTCCCAGAGGGAATCCGGCGTCAGGTCCCGCTCCTCGAGCAGCAGCGCTGCTCCCGCGTCGGCCAGCAGGCGCGCGTTGTCCACCTGGTGTACGGCGGGATTCGGCAGCGGCACCAGCACCGAGGGCAGGCCCGCCACCGTGATCTCGGCGCAGGTCATGGCGCCGGCGCGCCCGATGAAGATGTCGGCCGCCGCGAGCACGTCGTCCATCTGCCAGAAGTACGGCTGGATGTGGAGCCGCCCGCCCTGACGGCCGGACCACCGCTCGTACTCCTTCTGCCCCGTG
The DNA here is from genome assembly GCA_021806845.1 of Bacillota bacterium. Classification (GTDB taxonomy): domain Bacteria; phylum Bacillota; class Sulfobacillia; order JAJZYS01; family JAJYTV01; genus JAJYTV01. The sequence continues at coordinate 4,085 of JAKAPV010000046.1, forward strand.
GCGAGCAGGATCTCCTCGCCCTCCGCCAGCCGGTCGCCGATCGCGAAGACCGCCTCGTTCAGGGCCCGTGCGCCCTGGCTGCCTCCCGTGACGGCGACGAGCACAGAGTCGGGCGAGAAGCCGAGTGCCTCGCGGGCAGCCAGGCGCTCCGTCCCGCCGATTTGTCTCACCGGGACGCCCGTCACGACGGTACGCACCTGCAGCTCCAGCGGCAGCTTGCTCCGCGCGGCCTCGAAACCGACCAGGATGCGATCGGCGCGACCCATCAGCAGCCGGTTCGCGAGGCCCGGTGTCGCGTTTGGCTCGATCAGCACCAGCGGCACCCGCCGCCAGCGCGCGGCGAGCGCAACCGGAAAGGCGGCGTAGCCACCGGAGGAGAGGACGACATCGGGGCGCAGGCGCCCGAGCAGCCGCCACGCCGAGAGCGAGCCGCGGGCTGTGCGCAGCACCCCCCTAAGGCGCTGCGCTGGACTCTTTCCAGACACCCCGCCGGCGGGGACGGGATAGAAGGGCAGCCCCGCTCGCGGCACGATGCGCGCCTCGAGGCCCGTCGGCGTGCCTGCGTAGCTGCACTGCCAGTCCGGGGCTGCCGCCGCGACGGCGAGCAGCGGGTAGATATGCCCGCCGGTTCCCCCGCCGGCCAACAGCACGCGCATCAGACGGCCACCCTCTGGCGGGAGACGTTCAGCAGCACGCCGACGCCGGCGAGCGCAAAGAGCAGGGAGGATCCTCCGTAGGAGATGAGGGGCAAGGGCACGCCGGTGATCGGCATGGATGCCGTCACGACGGCGATGTTCAGCAGGGCCTGCACCGCGATCATCGCGGTGATGCCGGTCGCGAGCAGTGCGCCGAAGCGGTCCGGGGCCAGCATTGCGACCCGCAGCCCCCGCACGGTGAGCAGGAAAAAGAGCGCGATGACCACTGCGGCGCCGATCAGGCCGAGTTCCTCCCCCACGATCGCGAAGATGAAGTCCGTGTGCTGTTCGGGCAGGTAGAAGTATTTCAGCGCACCTTGCCCGAGTCCCACGCCGAAGAGCCCCCCCGAACCCAGCGCGTAGAGTGATTGGATGATGTGATAGCCGGACCCCAGCGGATCTTTGCTCGGGTCGAGGAATGCGAGGAAACGCTGCATGCGGTACGGCGCGATCGCGATCAGCACGCCGACGAGCGGGATGAAGGAGGCGATCACCCCGCCGAGCTGGACGCCGTTGACGCCGGCGGTGAAGAGCATCGCCATGACCGTCCCCGTCAGCGCGAGCGCGGTGCCGAGGTCTGGCTCCCGCACGATCAAACCGGCGATCACGGCGAGGATGCCGAGCGGCGCCAGAATGCCGTGCGTGAAGCTCCGGATCCTGCGTTCCGTCGCGAGCCGCTTCGCGAACAGGAGCACGAGGGAGAATTTCGCCATCTCAGACGGCTGGAAGAGAAGGCTCCCGAAGCCGAGCCAGCGCCGCGCACCGTTGATGTCCTTGCCGATGTGCGGCACGAGCACGAGCACGAGAAGGGCGAACGTGCCCCAGGCGATCGGCTCGGCGTACCGCAGCAGCAGATGGTAGTCGATGCGCGCCAAGCCGAACAGCAGGACGAGCCCCAGGCCCGCCCAGATCATCTGTCGCTCGAGGTAGTAGAACGGGTTGTGGTTTACGACCGATGCCTCGACAGACGAGGCGGAGAACACCATGACAATTCCGAAGCCAAGCAAGACCAGAACGGCGGCGAGCAGAGGATGGTCCATCGCGCGTCTTGGCAAGCCGCACCGCCTCCCAATCCACCCGGGGAAAGATCTATATGCCGAACTCCCTCGCGCTCACGCCCAAAACGCGATGTACGCGAGGACAGCCGATGCGATGCCTAGCAGCCAAAAGCGGTGCACCACCGCCGTCTCGCGCAGGCCGCCGAGCTCGAAGTGGTGGTGGAGGGGGGCCATGCGCAGGAGGCGTCGCTTGGTGCGCCGGAAGAAGATGACCTGTACGGCGACGGACAGCGCCTCGAGCACGAACACGAGTCCTGCGATCGGCAAGAGCAGTTCCTGCCGCAGCAGAACCGCCACCGAAGCCAGCGCCCCGCCGAGGGCGAACGACCCGACATCCCCCATGAACACCCGCGCGGGATGGAGGTTGAAGTAGAGGAAACCCCCCACGGCGCCGGCGATCGCGAGGCAGAATGTGGCAATCCCGAAGGTCCCTTGGCCGATCGCGAGCAGAGCGAAGAGTCCCGCCGCGATCATGCCGAGGCCTCCCGCGAGGCCGTCGAGGCCGTCGGTCAGGTTGACGGCGTTCGTCGTCGCGACGGCCACCAGCACGACCAGCAGGATGAATGCGGTCGGCGAAAGGTGCAGCAGGGTTGCGCTGAACGGCACGCGCACCGAGGTGCCCACATTCAGCGGTCCGATCGCCAGGAGCGCGAGCGCGAGGCCCGCGGCGATCCCCAGGCCCAGCTTGGTGCGCGCGCGCACGCCGAGCGCCCTGCGGAAGCGGACCTTGAGCACGTCGTCCGCCAGACCGATGAGTCCGTTCGCCCAGGTGAACCCGACGGCGGCCCAGGCGAGGTCGTCCCGCGGACTGAAGGCGAGCGTTGCGACGGTCGCGGCGATGAGAAAGATCAGCCCGCCCATCGTCGGCGTGCCGGACTTCTGCAGGTGCGTCTGCGGTCCGTCGGCGCGCACAATCTGCCCAAGGCGCAGGCGCTGCAGCGCCGGGATGGCGATGGGGCCGAGGCCGAGCGCGATCACAAAGCCGAGACCAAGCGACCAGAGCGGGCTCACTGCAGCGCCTCCTGCAAGCGTTCTACGGCACGTTCGAGACCGACAGACCGTGAGGCCTTGAAGAGGACTACGTCTCCGGGGCGGGCTTCCCTGCGCAAAGCGGCGAGCAGGTCATCGAGGTCCGCCACCGCCATTGCCTGGCCGCCGGCGCTGCGCGCGGCCTGAGCGACCTCCTGGCCGAACTGCCCGAGCGCGAGTACGAGGTCCGCGCAGTGCGCGGCATCCCTGCCCATCTCGCGATGCAGGTCCAGCTCAGCATCGCCCAGTTCACGCATGTCTCCCAGCACTGCGATCCGCCTGCCGTCCGACGGAAGATCCCGCAGGAGCGCCAGTGCGACTTGCAGGGACTGCGGCGAGGCGTTGTAGGTATCGTCCACCACCGTCAGGCCCGCGACGGCAAAGGCGCGCAGTCGGCCCTTTTGTGGCCGCGCGCTCGAGAGGGCTGCGACGGCGTCCTCGAATCTGACGCCAGCCGCGATGGCTCCGGCTACGGACAGCGAGGCATCCAGCACGGCACCCTCCCCTACGAATGCGACCTCGCCTGCGCAAGTCCTGCCTGCATAGCCGAGCAGAATGCGCGTGCCGGCAAGACCCTGGCCCTGTGTCCCTAGGATGCGCAGGTCCGCGTCCGGACCGTGCCCGACCAGCAGCACGTTCGCCGGCGCGCAGAGGCGCAGCTGGGGCATGTAGGGGTCGTCCGCGTTGAGCACCGCGGTGCCGTCCGTCGGCAACTCCGAGAGGAGTTCGGACTTCGCGCGCACGATCGCGTCGACGCTGCCGAGCTCCGAAAGGTGCGAGATGCCGATCAGCGTGATGATCCCCACCTTGGGTCGCAGAATGCGCGCCAGGCGGCGGATCTCGCCCTTGCCGCGCATGCCGAGTTCGAACACTGCGGCGCGGTGGTCTTCGCGCAGCGAGAAGAGCGCCAGCGGCATGCCGATATCCGAGTTGTAGTTGCCCGGGTTGCGGAAGACGTCGCCCAAGGGGGAGAGGCAGGATGCCCAGAGTTCCTTCGTCGTCGTCTTGCCGACAGATCCGGTGACCGCGCAGACAAGTCCGGGGTAATCTGCCGCCATCTTGCGCGCCGCGGCAAGGAGTCCGCGCCGGACGTCTTCCACCCTCACCACGGCGGCGTCGCCCGCGACCTCCACATCGTGGTCGACCAAGGCGCCCCGCGCACCCGCCGCAAGTGCCTGTCCAACGAAGAGGTGCCCGTCTGTCCGCTCGCCCTCGATCGCAGTAAAGAGGTCTCCGGGCTGGATCTCGCGGGAGTCCGCGACGGCTCTTGGGATCTCCCATTCGGGGTCACCCTGCAGCAGCTGTCCGCGTGCCGCCTGGGCAAGCTCCTGCGCCGTCACCGGATTTCCTCCAGCGCCTTCCGGGCCTCTTCCCGGTCGTCAAAATGAAACACCTGACCGCCGACGAGCTGGTAGTCCTCGTGTCCCTTGCCGGCGATCACCAGGATGTCCCCGGCCCGCGCTTCCGCAACGGCCGCGCGGATCGCCTCCGTACGGTCGACGATGCGGGTGTAGTTCTTGCGGCCGGTGCCCTGGATCCCTTCGACGATCGCGTCGATGATCCGCTCGGGGCTCTCGGAGCGCGGATTGTCGCTCGTGAGGAATACCTTGTCGGCGAGCTGCGCCGCGAGCGCTCCCATCAGCGGCCGCTTGCCGCGGTCGCGGTCCCCGCCGCAGCCGAAGACGATCAGGACGCGCCCGCGGGAGATGTCCCGCGCGGCGTGGAGCAGCTTCTCGATGCCGTCCGGGGTATGCGCATAGTCCACCACGACCTCGAACGGCTGCCCGCGGTCGATCCTCTGGAAGCGGCCGGGCGGCGGCTGCGCCGACGTGAGGGCCTCCCCGATCTCCTCTGTACCGACGCCAGCCGCGTACGCGACGGCGGTGGCGGCTACGGCGTTCTGCACGTTGAAGATGCCGGCGATCGGAAGCGAAACGGGCACCTCCTCGCCGTGCACGCAGAGGAGAAAGCGCGTTCCTCGCGGCCCGAGCTCGATGTCCTTGGCGTAGATGTCTGCAGCGTCCCGCACCGAAAAGCGCAGGACGTTGGCACGCGTGCGCCGCACGAAATGCTCCGCGGCGGGGTCATCCGCGTTCACGATGCCGAACGCCTCCGGCTCCAGCGCGTCGAAGAGCATGAGCTTTGCGTCGAGGTAGCGCTCCAGCGTGCCGTGGTAGTCGAGATGATCCTGGGTCAGGTTCGTGAAGACCGCCCCGGCGAAGCGCACGCCGATCACGCGCCCGAGGTCGAGCGCGTGCGAGGAGACCTCCATTGCGACGTCCTGCGTTCCTGCCTGCAGCATCTGCTCGAACCAGCGCTGCAGGTCGGTCGCCTCAGGCGTAGTCCGCTTCGAGTGCGAAGGGACGCCCCCGATCGTCCGCTCGACCGTGCCGACGAGGTCGACGCTGCGGCCGGCGTGGCGCAGGATGTGGCGCAGGAGATACGTCGTCGTCGTCTTGCCGTTCGTTCCGGTCACTCCGAATACGCGCAGCCGGCGGGTCGGATCGCCGTGGATGCGGGCAGACAGTGGCCCGAGCGCGCGCCGGGTATCGTCGACCACGAGGCAGGGGACGCCCGGCGGTACGGCCCCTGGGTCGCTCACGCAGACGGCTACCGCCCCCCTGCGCAGCGCCTCCGGGATGAAGGTATGGCCGTCATGGACCCGGCCGACGACCGCGCAGTAGAGGTCGCCGGGCCGGCAATCCCGGGAGTCATGCTCTACGTCGAGAACCTCCGCGTCCGGTCCGACCATTCGACCAATGTCATGGGACAATTGCGTGAGGAGCAAGGTGCACCTCCATGCGCGGGGTCAACTGGCTTCATCTTCCATTATGGCAATGTCGTCTACATGTTATGCGGTGTCGGCGGCTCCTTGGCCACCACGGCGACTGCAGCTCCGCGCGGAAGCGTGGTGCCCGCCTTCGGCTCCTGCTCCACGACGACGCCGTCGCCGACAACGCGGAGGATAAGTCCAGTCTTGTCGAGTGCAACTGCTGCCTGGGAAACCGTGAGGCCGACGAGGTTCGGAACCTCGACCTGCCCGCCGTCCCCGAGATACACCAGCACCCGCGAACCGGGTGTCACCGCGGCGCCCGCGGGTGGAAACTGGGACGTCACCCGCTGCCCCTGGCCGAGCAGCGACGCCTGCATGCCCGCCGCCTTGAGGCTCGCTTGGGCCTGCGCGGCAGTCTGCCCGAGGAGGTTCGGGATCGGCGCCGGCGCGGCCACGTCCGCCGGGATCTTCAGGGCGGCCATGATCTGCGTCATGGCGCGGCCGACGACCGGTGCGGCGATCTGTCCGCCGTAGTACGGCCCGACCGGTTCGAAGATCTCGACGAGCATCTCGACCGGCGGCGCTTGCGCTGGACCAAAGCCGACGAACGAGGAGATGTACTTTCCTTCTACGTACCGGCCGTTGATCACTTCCTGGGCGGTGCCGGTCTTTCCGGCCAGACGGTACCCGGGAATCTGGGCCGGCCGGCCGCTGCCCCTCTGGACGACCCCCTCCAGGAGATTCACCGCAACCTTCGCCGAAGCCTCCGGGACGATGCGCGTCCCCGCGTCAGACCAGCGCTGCAGTATTTTCCCGCCCGGCGAGACGATCTCCTTCATGACGTGGGGAGTGTGCCAGATTCCACCATCCGCGATCGCGCTGACCGCGGAGATCAGTTCGATCGGCGACAGTGCCAGCGTCTGGCCGAACGCCATGGTCGCCAGGTCGATCGGCTTGACGAGCCTCTGCGGCGGCACGATGGCGCGGGCTTCGCCCGGAAGGTCCACTCCCGTCAGGCCGATCACGTGGAAGGCCCGCAGGTAATCGTAGAACCGCTGCACCCCTAGCTTCAAGCCCACCTCGACAAACCCGACGTTGCACGACTTGGCGACCACGTCTCCGAAGTCGAGCGGCCCGTGACCCCCCGCCTTCCAGCAGTGCACGGGGATGCCGTCGACCCGGACGAAGCCCGGGTCGAAGAACGGACTTCGCGGCGTGACGACGCCGGCCGCGAGCGCGGCTGCGGTGGTGATCGCCTTGAAGGTCGAGCCGGGCGGCAGCACGTCGCTCACGACGGTGTTGCGCCGCTGCGACGCGGTGTAGTCCTTGAAGGATGCGGGGTTGTACGAGGGGTCGATCGCGAGGGCGAGGATCGCGGAAGTCCGGGTGTCCATCACGATGACCTGGACCTGCTGCGCCCCGGTATCCGCTTTGGCGGTCGCCGCGGCGTCCTCGGCGATCCGCTGGATGTCCGCGCGCAAGGTGAGCACGAGTGTGTTGCCGGGCGTCGGCGGGTTGTAGGTCACGCGCGGCTCCGGCAGGGGGCCGTTGCGTGCGTCCATCTCGATGCCGATCGCACCGTTCTTGCCGTTGAGGACCGCATCGTAGGTGCGCTCGAGCCCTTCGAGGCCTTGGTTGTCGATGCCGGTAAAGCCGACGGTGGCACCCGCGAGGGGACCGAGCGGGAAGACCTGCGTCGCCTGTGGCGCGAGGTCGACCCCCACGATTCCGAGCGCGCGCACTTCGTTCGCCTGCTGGTCCGTGAGCTTTCGCTGCAGCCAGACGATCGCGACGCGACGCGAGAGCAGCGTTTGAAGGCGGCTCTCCGGAGTCCCGAGGACCTGCGCGAGGGCCTGGGCCGCCAGCGCGGGAGACTTGACCTGCGCCGGCACCGCGTAGAGCGCGTAGCTGGTCTTCGAGGCCGCAAGCACGGCACCGTCAGCCGTAACCACCTCACCGCGCGGCGCGCCCACAGGGATGCTGCGAATGCGAACCGAACGGCCGGACTTTGCCAGTCCTGGGCCACGCACCAGCATTACGAATCCGGTGCGCAGCAGGAGCGCCGCACACACGACAATGACCAAAACGAGCGCCGCGAAGATGCGGCGCCGCTGCGTGCTGGTCGGTGGCACAGGCATCCTCCCCGTGTTGGAGGCGCTACAACCTGGCCACCTCGTTCGCGATGGCCTGGATCACGGCGCCGATTGCCGCCAGGAATCCGCTGCGCTTCACCTTGGGCTGCGTCGCCGATGCTGTCTGCTGCGTCTGCACCGCCGGTACGGAGACCGCCATAACGGTGCTGGCAGGCGCCAGTTGCAGCTTCGGCGCCTCGCTCACAAGGCGCTCGGTGGACGTGAGCGCCGCAACCTGGCCCTCGAGGTTCGCCTCCTGGGAGGTGGCGACCGTCAGCTGGCTGTGCAGGTAGTCCAGCTGGTAGCCAGCCTGCGCGGCGACCGCGAAGCGGGACACGGCGAAGAGGCCGATCCCGACCGTCACCACGAGCCGGGCTACGAACCGCCCCATGTTGGACCGGGTCTTGGGGACTGCCTTCCGAACCGGAGCTTGCGCTTGTGCTTCCAGGCGTCTTTCCGGGATCATCGCTATGCCTCCTGGCCTTCGGGGAGAACGACCGCCACCCGGAGCTTGGCACTGCGTGCCCGCGGGTTGCGCTCGCGTTCCGCTTGTGTCGCCTGAATCGGCTTCTTCGTGGTCTGCTCGTAGGGCGCGAGCTGGAATCGCCGCTTGACGATGCGGTCCTCGAGCGAGTGGAAGCTGATCACGCCCACCCTGCCCCCGGGCCGCACGATCCGCGCGGCCGCCTCGAGCGCCGCAGAGAGGGCGCCGAGCTCGTCATTGACCGCGATGCGCAGGGCCTGGAACGTACGGCGCGCCGGATGTCCCATGTGCGGGGACGAAGGCACGGCCGCCGCGACGATGCTGCGCAGTTCCTTGGTCGTGCGGATCGGCCGGTGCTCGACGATGCGCTGCGCCACCCGGCGCGCATGCCGTTCCTCCCCGTACTCCCGGATGATGCGCTCGAGTTCTTCCTCGTCCCATTCGTTCACGACGCTCTCTGCCGAGACGGGCTGGGTGGGGTCCATGCGCATGTCGAGCGGACCGTCTGCCCGGAATGAGAAGCCGCGTTCCGCGCGATCGATCTGCGCTGACGAGACTCCGAGGTCAAAGAGAACGGCGTCCGCTGGCGTGAACCCCTCCTCGCCGGCGATGCGTTCCACCTCGCGAAAATTGCCGTGACGCAGCACCACCGCCTCGGGAAGGCGTTGCCGCGCTGATGACAGCGCGTCTGGATCCTGGTCGATGCCGAGCAGGCGCCCCTCGGGGGTGATCGCCGCATAGAGCGCGATCGCGTGCCCTCCGAACCCGACCGTGCAGTCGATGACCGTGGCTCCACGCTGCGGGGCAAGCTCCTGCAGGACTTCGGAGAGCAGTACCGGCTGATGAATGGGCTTCATTTGAGCAACCCCAGCCTTCCGAGATTCTCCGCAAGCTCCTCCGGTGACGTCTGCGCGTCGCCGGAGTAGTTCTCCCAGCCGTCCTGCGGCCAGATCTCCACCCGCGTCGCCACGCCCACAATCACCGCATCCTTCGCCAGGCCCGCGTACTCGCGCAGAACCTGCGGCACGAGAATCCTGCCCTGCTTGTCGGGTTCGCACTCGCTCGCGCCAGCAAAGAAGAAGCGGGCGAAGGCGCGCGCCTCCGCACTGGTCAGCGGAAGCTGGCCAAGCTTTTCTTCGACCCCTTCCCACTCGCGTCCGGAGTAGAGGAAAAGGCACTTGTCGAGGCCCTTGGTGATGACGAAACGCGGTCCGAGTTGCTCGCGCATGCGTGCAGGGATGAACAGCCGTCCCTTGTCGTCCAAGCTGTGGCGGAACTCCCCCATGAACATGCGCGTCGCCCCCCTTTCCCTCCACGCTTCCCCACTTTTCCCCACTATGTTCTGCCCATGGCCGGTTTCTCCTGCTTGTTGCTCCACGAATTGAATAAAAGAGACCGGACGCACTGCTGTGCGTCCGGTCGGAAGGGCTCTTTCTAGACGGCGATCGGTTCGTGATGGTCGGTAACTACTAGGAGGTGGAGTTGATGACCGCAGGTCGGGCAGCGGATTTCCGCCATTTGCCGCACGGTCCGCGGACTCTCGGTCAGGCCCTGCGCGCCACAGCCGGCGCAGAGGAACTCGATGAGACGATGCTGCTCATCCATGTGCCTGCCTCCCTTGAATCGTCCTCGTGGACTCTTCAAGCCGTCGTTTCGGCAGTAGAATTCCCAAACCTGCTGACGAACTAGCAGAACTTTCACATTGTGAGCAGGCCGTCCACCGATCCCATCAGACCCAGGCTTTCCGGCGCCTTGACGCGGCCAGGGGCCCGCGATATGATGTATTTCGCGCTTGGGGGCGTAGCTCAGCTGGTAGAGCAATTGGTTCGCAATCAATAGGTCAGGGGTTCGAATCCCCTCGCCTCCACCAAGTTTAAATGGCTTTGCAATGCGGTTTTCGGGGATCCGGCCTCGCACCTCGCGAGGCCGGATTTCTGCGTTTGC